>JABDQA010000180.1 GCA_013042475.1 Desulfofustis sp. | reverse complement strand
GTGGGGGCAATCAGCTTTGACGAGAGAGGCGACGCCATAGGTGTCGGTTTTTCCGTCTACCAAGTTAAAGACGGCGAATTCATCGAACTCAAGTAATCCGTCTTAACGTTTCCTTCTCTATACCTGGGTCAGACCGCATACAGGTCTGTCCCAGGTTCTTTTTTAGGTAGCACATGGATTATTTTATTGAACTGCTTTTCAGCGGCCTGTCGCGTGGAGCAATCTATGCCCTCATTGCCCTGGGCTATACGATGGTTTATGGCATCATCGGTCTGATCAATTTTGCCCACGGCGAAATTTATATGATCGGTGCCTTCACCTCTTTTATCGTTGCTACCATTTTAACCATCCTCGGGTTTCCGGCTCTGGCCATCATAGTGCTTGCCGGGCTGGCCGCGGTCATCTGGTCGGCATCCTATGGCTTTACCATCGAGAAGATTGCCTACAAACCGCTCAGACATGCGCCACGACTGTCTGCCTTGATCAGCGCCATCGGCATGTCGATGTTTCTGCAGAATTATGTGCTGCTAGCTCAGACTTCAGACTTTTTGCCATTTCCCCAGTTGATTCCCGACTTTGATTTTATGGAGCCCATCGCTCATATCGTCGGGTCGTCAGACATGATCATCCTGGTGGTTACAACCCTGGTTATGATCGGTCTGACCTTGCTCATTAAATATACAAAAATCGGCAAAGCGATGAGAGCCACCTCCCAGGACAGAACCATGGCCATGCTGGTGGGGATCAATGTTAACAGGATTATTTCTGTGACCTTTATTATCGGTTCCTCACTCGCTGCCATCGGCGGCATGCTCGTTGCCTCCCACATTGGACAAATAAATTTCTATATTGGTTTCATCGCCGGTATCAAAGCTTTCACTGCCGCCGTTTTAGGGGGTATCGGCTCGATCCCGGGAGCGGTGCTCGGCAGTGTCGTTCTTGGACTCACCGAGAGTTTCGCAACCGGCTATGTGTCGAGCGATTACGAAGATGTTTTCGCTTTTTCACTACTGGTCTTGATTCTGATATTCAAACCCTCCGGCATTCTCGGCAAGGTGGATACGCAGAAGGTGTGATGCAGATATGTTTACTTTAGAAGAAATAAAGCGTTCATTCCTGGTATCCGTCTGGTTCGTCTTTTTGACCTTTCCAATCATGGTCATCAGGGTCGACTCCATAGAAAAAACCGTACAATGGCGCTGGATGAATGTATTCTGGGTGGCCCTTGGCACTTTCGTCCTCTCCTTTGTGTTTCGCTATATGATGCGTCGCAAAGAGATGAAATCGAGCGATGAAGACGAGCAGGGTGATGCTACCGGTCGATCGTTTCTGCACCGCTGGCTGGCGGATCCCAAATACCGCTACATCGTCTTCGGTTCGCTTCTGGCCATAGCCATCATTTTCCCCCATGTCTTCTCCACCTACCAGACAAGCATCATGACCACAGCGCTCATGTATGTGGTACTCGGTCTGGGGCTAAATATCGTGGTAGGTCTGGCCGGCCTGCTGGATCTTGGCTATGTGGCGTTTTACGCGGTGGGAGCTTATACCTACGCGCTGCTGCACCATTTCTTTGGCATCGGGTTCTGGGTTGCGCTACCCGCAGGTGGACTGCTAGCCGCTTTGTTCGGCATCCTTCTAGGGATACCAGTGCTCAGATTGAGAGGAGACTATCTGGCCATTGTCACCTTGGGGTTTGGTGAAATTATCAGGCTTGTCCTGGAGAATTGGGGTCAGTTTTCCCAGGGACCGAGCGGTGTCTCCAATATAGCCAGGCCCGGATTTTTCGGGATTGAGATGTCACTTGATACGGCCTTGCTCTATATTTTCTACCTCATGGTCATTTTCGTCATAGTAACCATCTTCTTTGTCAACCGATTGCAGGACTCACGACTCGGGAGGGCCTGGATTGCGCTACGTGAAGATGAGATTGCCTGTCAGGCGATGGGGATTGACAAAATGAGGACCAAGCTGGCGGCTTTTGCCTTAGGGGCTTTCTGGGCAGGGATCGTAGGTGTTATCTTCGCCGCCAAGACTACTTTTATCAGCCCCCGGAGTTTCACCTTCATTGAGTCGGCGATAATCCTGTCAATTGTCGTTCTGGGGGGCATGGGGTCGATTATCGGGGTGATTTTCGGTGCTTTGATTCTGATCCTGCTGCCTGAATATTTGCGTGCACTCTCCGAGTACAGAATGCTCGCCTTTGGCGCCATACTTGTCTGCATGATGGTCTTCAGACCACAAGGCATAATCGGCAGTATCCGCAGAACCTACACCTACCAGAACAAGAAAAAGCCAGACACCAAGGTCTCCTGATATGCAACAGCCAATACTTCACGTCTCAGGCCTCACCATGGATTTTGGCGGAATCCGGGCACTGAATAACCTCGATCTTGATGTCAATGAAGGGGAGATTGTTGCCCTGATAGGCCCAAATGGAGCCGGCAAAACGACATTCTTTAACTGCGTGACGGGCATCTACAAACCGACCAAAGGAGAGATCGATCTCTACCAGAAAAGCAGGAACACGATGATCAGCCTGCTTGGCATGAAACCAAATCAGGTCACCGCGCAGGGGTTGGCCAGGACCTTTCAGAACATCCGCTTGTTCTCGCAGATGACCGTGCTCGAAAATGTGATGATAGGGAGGCATTGCCGCACTAAAGCCAGTATTCTCGGCGCTCTTCTGCGTGATAAAAAAACGATGCAGGAAGAAGATCAGATAATCCAGATAAGCCATGAAATTCTCACCAAAATAGGTCTGATTAGATACGAGAACGAAATAGCCAGTAATCTCCCCTATGGAGCCCAGCGGCGTCTTGAAATCGCCCGGGCACTTGCTACGGAGCCGGTCCTGCTGCTGCTCGACGAGCCGGCAGCTGGAATGAATCCCCAGGAGACAATCGAACTGGTCAATTTGATCCAGGAAATTGCCTCAGAGGGACAATCAATCTTGCTCATTGAACATGACATGAAACTGGTGATGTCACTTTCGGAAAGAATATTCGTCATGGATTATGGTAAGAAAATTGCCCAGGGCACACCGGATGAGATTCGGAACAACCCTGCGGTTATCAAAGCGTATCTTGGTGAAGAAGTAGATGCTTAAACTCGAAAATGTACAATCCGGCTACGGAAATATTCTCGCGGTTAAAGGTATCAGCCTGGAGGTAAACAAGGGCGAGATCATCACTTTGATTGGTGCCAACGGTGCAGGCAAGAGCACTACCCTGCTGACCATATCAGGAATTGTCAGCTGCCGGGCCGGCAGAATTCTGCTCCACGACGAAGAGATCCACACCCTCGGCACCGACGAAATAGTCAAGCGTGGCATCTGTCAGGTACCCGAAGGAAGACATATATTTCCCGAACTCACGGTGCAGGAAAATCTCGACATGGGCGCTTTCATGCGCAACGATACGAAACAGATCAAAGCCGATCTTGACTATGTTTTTTCGCTTTTTCCGATCCTGGAGGAACGAAAGAACCAGGATGGCGGTACACTGAGCGGAGGTGAGCAGCAGATGTTGGCCGTGTCCAGGGCTTTGATGGCTCAACCAAAGCTGCTCCTGCTCGATGAGCCGTCCATGGGACTGGCTCCGTTGATCATTAAACAGATTTTTGAAATTATCAGAAAGATAAACGAGGAAAGCAACACCACTATTTTTCTGGTGGAACAGAACGCCAACCAGGCCCTGCAAATAGCCGACCGGGGATACGTTATCGAGAATGGCAAAATCACCATTACAGGAAGTGCCGAGAGTCTGTTGAACAACCAGGATGTACAAAAGGCCTATCTCGGCCTTTGACCAGCCGCGGCCTATGGAAAGAATCAAGGCAGGAGTTATAGGGGTGGGGTATCTGGGCCGTTTTCATGCCCAGAAATACAAGGCTATTGAAGATGCCAATCTGATTGGGGTTGCTGACGCCGACGGAGATCAGGCCCGCCGGGTAGCCGATGAGTGCGGATGTCAATATTTCACAGACTACAAAGACCTCCTTGACCAGGTGGATGCAGTATCCATCGCCGTTCCGACAAGTATTCATCACCTGGTTGCTACGGATGCGCTCTCATCAGGTGTTGATATACTGCTTGAAAAACCCATGACCGTCACCCTGGCGGAGGCCGACGAATTAATTGAGCTTGCCGCCCGCAATGAGCTCATCCTGCAGGTTGGCCATCTGGAGCGTTATAACCCCGCAGTCTTGGCCATGAAGCCATTTCTGACCACACCGGTTTTTATCGAGAGTAACAGAATATCGACTTTCAAGCGCCGCGGCGTTGATGTCGATGTCGTCCTCGATCTGATGATTCACGACATTGATATCGTCCTGACGATCATCGATTCTCCATTGAAAACCATCCATACGGTCGGGGCTCCTGTGGTTACAAACACCACCGATATCGCCAACGCACGTCTTATTTTCGAGAACGGGGCAACCGCCAATATCACTGTTTCCCGGGTGTCGCTTACCAATGTGCGCAAGATGCGTGTTTTTCAGCCGGGATCTTATATCAATGTAGATTTTGCCAATAAAAAAATCATGACGATCGAGCTACAGGACGAGCTGCTCGATAGCGGTATGCCCAGACACAGCAAAGAGATAAAATCTTTTGCGGGTGAAGATGCGTTGTTCAATGAGATTTCACATTTCATCGATCATGTGCGCACGCGGACCAGGCCGGATGTCTCAGGTGTCGAGGGGAGAAAGGCACTGGAAGTTGTCCTGCAGGTCATGGACCAGATAAAGCAACATCAGGGTCTGGAGCTTTACAGTCAAATTCAGGCAGCAAGCCACAAATGAACAATGAAGTGATGATTGTTGCCGGAGAAGCCTCCGGAGATCTTCACGGTTCACGACTTATCACATCGATGCTCGAGAGGGATCCAAGCCTGCATTTCTGCGGGATAGGAGGCCCGGAAATGAAACGATGCGGAGTCGGGCTTCTCTACGATGCTGCAAAAATTGCGGTTGTCGGCATTTTCGAAGTAATTTCCCATCTCCCCCACCTCATTCGCGCCCAGCGCGTGCTGCGCACGAGGCTGAAAGACAAACCGCCTCGGCTGTTGATACTCATCGACTTTCCCGATTTCAATCTGTTTCTGGCCAGAAAGGCAAAGATGCTCGGAATCCCAGTCCTTTATTATATCAGTCCGCAGGTATGGGCCTGGCGCTCGGGCAGGGTAAAGACTATCGACCGATTGACCGATGGAATCGGCGTCATCTTGCCGTTTGAAGAAGAATTTTATCGGCAGCGCGGGGTCACAAAGGCTCAGTATGTGGGGCACCCGCTGCTCGACACGGTTGAATCTAACATGTCGAGAGACCAGTTCTGCGCCGTCAATGACATCGATCCCCGATACAAACTGATAGGGATTTTGCCGGGCAGCAGAAACAAGGAGGTACGAAACCTGCTTCCAGAATTTCTTCGGGCCGCAGACATATTTAACGCACTCAGCAGTGACCCTGCTGTGTTTCTTATTCCACTGGCCCCCACTATTGAAGCTGGAGAGCTTGATAAGGCAGGCGTAAATGATTTTAGATCGCGTCTCGATATCCGTGTAATAAATCGTGATCGCTATGAATTGATCGGCGCCTGTGATGCGGTCCTTACCGCTTCCGGCACCGTTACCCTGGAGACTTTGCTGCTAGACACCCCGATGGTGGTAGCCTACAAACTTACGCCCATGAGCTTTCGGCTGGCCAAACTGCTGATAAAGCTTGGCCAGTTTTCTCTGGTAAAGCTCGGCTTTTTTTCACTGGTAAATCTGATAGCCGGTAAAGCTGTGGTACTTGAGTTGCTCCAGGATGAAGCCAACGCGGAGGCGCTGTCCGAGGAGTTATATCGGCTTATCTATGATCAGGATCGAAGGGCCACACAGATATCCGAATTCCACAGCATCAGAGTCAAACTCGGCCAACGGGGTGCTTCGGAACGTGCGGCAGCACTGGCATTCTCTCTTCTTAAAAAAAATGACTGAATATCTAAATGAAAATTCAGAAGTTGTTCTCGAGATAGACGGAACTCTGGATCTGCACCAGTTTTCCCCCAAAGATGTAAAAACGCTGGTTCCCGGTTACCTGGTTGAGTGCCAGCATAAGGGAATTTATGAAGTCCGCATTATTCACGGAAAAGGAAAAGGGGTGCTCAGAAGGACGGTGCATGCCATCCTGAATAGACTTGATAGTGTGGTTGATTTTCGCCTTGATGACAAGATGATCGGCAACTGGGGTGCGACGGTCGTTCGCTTGAAGCCTTTAGCAATGGAGGATCACTAAACTTAGATCTGGCAATAGTTAAAGCGATCCATCACTCTCCTGGGGTGGCAGGATATTTTTGACATCAAACAAAATAGCCTGATCCTTCATAAAGGATCGAATTTGTTTAAAGTCCATGTCAATAAAATCCTGGTGGCCCACGGTAAGCACGACGCCATCGTAACGACCTTCGGCAGGAAAAGCGATGATCTCGATGCCATATTCGAGGCGGGCATCCTCATGATCGACCCAGGGGTCATAGACCTCCACTTCAAGCCCATAGTCCCTGAACTCCTCGATGATATCGATGACCTTGGTATTTCTGAGATCGGGGCAGTTCTCCTTGAACGATAATCCCATGATCAGGATTTTAGCTCCCGATACCTCGATTTTTTTTTGCAGCATGAGTTTTATGACCCGGTCTGCAACATACTTTCCCATTTCATCGTTGAGCCTTCTGCCTGCCAGTATCATCGCCGGGTGATACCCCACCTCCTGGGCTTTGTGAGTAAGGTAATAGGGATCAACCCCGATGCAATGCCCACCGACGAGGCCGGGTGAAAAGGGGAGAAAATTCCATTTGGTGGCGGCTGCCTCCAGAACTTCTCTGGTGTTGACCTCGAGCCTGTTGAAAATAAGAGCCAACTCGTTGATCAGCGCAATGTTGACATCTCGCTGGGTATTTTCAATAACCTTTGCCGCTTCGGCGACCTTTATTGAACTGGCCTGGAAGGTCCCCGCAGAAATGATGGTTCGGTAAAGTGCGTCGACTTTTTCCGCGGTTTCGGGAGTCGATCCGGAGGTAATCTTGACGATGTCGACGAGTCGATGGTTCCGGTCACCAGGGTTTATTCGTTCGGGGCTGTAACCGCAGTAAAAATCGTGGTTGAAACGCAGGCCAGATGCGTGTGCCAGAATGGGTACGCAGACTTCTTCAGTGGTTCCGGGGTAGACTGTGGATTCATAGACGACAATGTCGCCCCTGTTTAAATATGAGCCTACAGTATTCGAGGCCATCTTGAGCGGTTCAAGATCAGGACGTTTGGCAGAGTCGATAGGGGTAGGGACGGTGATTATAAAATAAGTGCAGTCGGCCAACTGGTCCGATTCTGAGCTGCATTCGAGCATGGTTGCACGGCCAAGTTCTTCGCCATCGACCTCCCTGGTGACATCGATCCCGTTACAGAGCTCAGAAATTCTCTTTTCACTCAGATCAAAGCCGATGGTGGGATATTTCTTGCCAAACTCGACGGCCAGAGGGAGCCCGACATAGCCAAGCCCGATAACACCGATTCTGATGGGTGCGTTTTCGGCCATGGTTATTCCTGCCCTTCAGTTCCAGGGCCATAATAGGTGAGCCCGGAGGTGTCCGTTTCGAAAACGGAAACCGAGTGGAGTCGGAAACGGTCGTGGCTGAGCGGCTCGTTCAGGTTGTCGAAGATGAACTTGGCGATGTGTTCAGATGAGGGATTGACTTCAGCAAAGGCCTCCATCTCATTGAGATTGCGGTGATCAAGTTCATCTATAACCTGATTTACATGTTTTTTTAGTACCTTGAAATCGATACCCATACCCAACTGGTCGAGTTCATGAGCGCGCACGGTAACCGTTACTTTCCAATTGTGACCATGGGGAAGCTCGCAGCTACCTGGATAATCACGAAGATGGTGACCGCTGGAAAAATGGGTCTTCACAAAAATATCGTACATGGTGGATACCTGAATTGTCTGATGATCAGTTTTGGAACAGCAGTGATGGATTCAGAATTACTTTTGCTTCGATCTTTCGAAGCTTAGGCCACATTAATAATCATCTCTATAACTTACAAGTTACCCATTGGCAACCACTAATGGTTGAGCTTATTTGGGCGGTAAAACGAGGGATCCCAGGGTTAATCACATGGATTGTATCAACTTCTCATTAGCCGGGAATGGAGTTGGTCAGCCGCTTGTAAAGAAAGCTCTATATAGTAAACATCTACATGGTGAAGCAGGAAGGGTGGCTACCTCTCTCACTTGCTGCAAATGGCGCAGTAAGCGGTTAAAGATTAAGGATCCATACCAACAGATTTGATAGCCTATGGCAGAGAACGAAAAAAACGGCACATCACATGATCATGAAGTCAGCCATGACACTTTATTTGACGGCAGTGTGATCTGCGGGCAGCATGTTGAGGGTTATCGATTTTCCATCGATTCTGTGCTCCTGGCTCATTCCCCAACAATCAGAAATGAAGAACAGATCCTCGATCTGGGTACCGGCTGCGGTGTTATCGGTCTGATCATGTGTTATCGACACGCTGAGAAAAATATCAGCGTGACCGGATTGGAGCTGCAGTCAGCGCTGGCCGATCTTGCCCGTGCAAATATCTTCGCCAACGGCTACGAAGAAAAGTTTTCAGTAATAGATGGCAGTCTGCAAGACTGTCGATCCTTGATTGAACCAGAATCATACAGCCTGGTCACCGCTAACCCACCATTTTTCTCCAGTGGAACAGGCCGATTGAGCAGTAACCAGGAAGCGATGACTGCACGCCACCAGGAGGTGGGAGGGCTGAGTATTTTTGTCGAAGCTGCCTCATACAGCGTCAAAAACAGGGGCCGGGTTATTTTTGTGTATCCAGCCAACCTGGCCGTGCCTCTTGTCTACGCGTTCCAGGAAAATCGGCTCGTTCCAAAGAGAATGCAGGTAATTTATTCTTATCCCGGAATCGAGATGGCTTCTCTGGTTCTTGTCGAGGGGGTTAAAAACGGCGGTACCGGCCTGGAGATTATGGAACCGCTCTATATATACGGATACCGAAATGGTCCCTATTCAGAAACAGTGATGAAAATGTATCAGCCTGATTACCCCCCCGGCCATGCTCGTAAAGGTCGATAGCGCTGCACTGCACGGAATTGAAGGAGTGGTCGTCTCAGTGGAAGTAGATGTCGGCAGGGGGCTGCCTTCATTTACCACGGTTGGTCTGCCGGACAGCTCGGTAAGAGAGAGCAAGGACCGGGTAAAAGCGGCAATAAAAAATTGCGGCTATGAACTACCACCAAGGAAAATCACCGTTAACCTCGCCCCTGCCGACTTAAAAAAAGAGGGTCCCAGCTTTGACCTTCCCATTGCCCTTGGACTGCTGACGACTACCGGTATCATTCAACCGGAAATGCTGCAAGGCTATCTGGCTGCCGGGGAGTTATCGCTTGATGGTTCAGTTTTACCGGTTGCCGGAATTTTGTCCATCGCCTTAACTGCTCTAAAAAGTGGTTTCAAAGGCCTCATCATTTCTCGTGAGAATGCAGCTGAAGCTCAATTGGCTGGCTCTGTCGAGATGATTGCTGTGGACAATCTATATGAAATCGTAGAAATTCTGAACGGAATCAGGCCCAAGGAGCGATATCGTTTTGAGGGAGCCTACTCAGAGACGCCTGTCTATAACCTTGAGCTTGAGGATATCAGAGGGCAACTCAGCGCCAAAAGAGCTTTGACGATTGCGGCGGCAGGTATGCATAATCTTCTCCTTGATGGAGTGCCAGGTACGGGAAAGACCATGCTGGCAAAAACGATTCCGTCCATTATGCCTGAGTGGACAACCGAAGAGAGACTTGAAACCACCCGGATATACTCTCTTTTCAACAAAGGAAAAAAGAATGATCTGATCACCCGAAGGCCTTTCAGGTCGCCCCACCACACAGTCTCAGATGCCGGCCTGATAGGCGGCGGTCCCATTCCGCGTCCAGGAGAAGTCTCTCTAGCTCATAATGGGGTTCTATTTCTTGACGAATTGCCGGAATTCAGAAAGCACCTGCTCGAAATGCTCCGCCAGCCTCTCGAGGATGGTGTGGTTACCATCGCGAGAGCCCAGAGCAGCATGACCTATCCCTCGAGATTCATGCTGGTAGCAGCAATGAACCCCTGTCCATGCGGATATCTGGGGGACGCTGATAACCGCTGCCGCTGTACTGAACACCATATCAGGAGATACAGATCGCGGATTTCCGGCCCCTTGCTCGATCGAATTGACATGCATATTGAAGTACCCCGTCCTGACTTTGACAAAGTAGATCAAAAATCTGATACTTTATCATCCACCGCAGTGAGGTCCATTGTCGACAGTACCCAGAAAATTCAAGCGCAACGCTTCAGATCGCACGGGAATATATTTGTCAACGCCCATATGGGCGTCAGGGAGATTGACAGATACTGCCAGATCAATTTAGATGCGAAGCGTTTGCTGGCAAAAAGTGTAGAACATCTTGGTTTGTCGATGAGAGCCTGGCATAAAATTCTCAAAGTTGCTCGCACTATAGCTGATCTGGCCGATGCCCAGGATATTGAACCTGGGCACGTTGCTGAAGCCGTTTCATATCGCAGAGGTGAAGTGCTGATTTGAATCAATATATAAGGGAACCCTATGAAACAGGCCGTTATCGTCGTTCCGCTTTTTCTGCTTCTACTCACGATTCTCTACCTTTTTATCCCGGTTTTTCCAGAAAGGAAGACTCATGAGTCTTTCATATCATCTGATGCCCAAATCGTAATTACCCAGTATGACCTGAAAGACAGAGTGGCAGAATTTGGTTCATCCCCACTAGGTCAGGCTCTGGCCGAACTCAACTATGAAACTGTCAGCAGGGAGTTGGGTTTTTCCAATGACGAAATTACACAGTTTTATCGACTCAGGGATGAGATCAGAACGACTTATCAGAACCCCCTTGTGCAGATGCTTATCAGCAAAGAAATTACTGTGGCTCTGCTTCCATTTGTTCATGATAATTTTGCTGATTTAAATGAGCAACTGATTGATCATCTACTGGTGATTTCTCGTCCGAGCCAAAGTGCTCGTTTAATGGACGTGGCAACCTGGGCAATTTCAGGCGATGAACGAGTCTCCACTGCTCGGTATGGGGGGCATGATATTACCCGGTTCGATCTGGAAAATTCCAGTCGATTATCAGTAGCCCGGGTTAAAGATCTCGTGGTCATGAGTCTCAATGAACGAATCTTGCGACATAGTCTCGACGTTTATGACAGCGAACAGAAAGGACTTAAAGAAAACAATGAGTATATGGACAAGATTGATCAGTTCAACGGAGCATCCCTGGTAGGTTATTTCAATTTCGACGGTTTAGTTAATCTTGTCAACAGAGCCATTCTTGAATCTTCTTCTGCCAATTCAAAGATGCGACTGCTGGACAAGAAAAAGGTTGACGCTTATAGCTCTGCAATTTTTGGGGCCTGGCGAAAAGAAAATAGTATCGTTGATAAGGCCATCATCAGTTTCGACCCGAATCAACTCGATGATTCATCCCAAGCTTCACTCTCTTCAGAAACTACTATGCCCGAATCTCATAAGCAGGTAGCTGAGGACACTATTGTCTACCACTGGACCAACCAGTTTGATCCGGCGAACCTGTTTGACATGGTTGGTGAGGAGCAATCCGACACAAAATCGATGGATTATGGGCCAATTATAGATGATCTTGCAAAGATCACCGGTTTAACTTTGCCTCAGATATTTGATCTTTTCGGCAATGAGCTGACTTTTGCGGTCAGGAACTTGAACGAGGATCAACTGGTACCGTTGCCGCGTTTTCTTTTATCGGTAAAAAGCACCGATATCGACCAAATGCGGACAGTGACTGACACGCTGATAAACCACTATTCGATACCTGTACGCCGCAAAACTTTTGATAACGCAGAAATAATATCCTGGGGGGGAATCATCGGCATCGGATCTGTGCTGCCCGCCTTGTCCTTTGCCAACGAAGCGGTCATCGTTTCCAGCAACCGGGCCCAAATCAGGGACTACATTGGCCCCCATAAAACAAAAAGCCTCGCCGACAATCCCACCTTTATAGAGATGGGCTCAGACATTCTGAAGCCTTCCCACTCAATCACCTTTCTGGATTTTGCGCGTACCACAGAGATGGTTCAGGAAATGGTGAGTTGGGGGGGGACCATGCTGGCCATTAAAGACAGAGAATTGGCAAGAAAATCAAAAGTTCTGATAGATGATCTCATCAACCCATTGCTCGATGGCTTGGCCATGTATTCGATCATTGGCTCCAGAAAATACCAAGAAGACAATACGATCGTGTTTGAATCATTTACCCAACTTGACAATGGAATCCAATAACCTCGAGAAACTCGTTGAAGAGCTCAAAACAATAACCCCCTTCAAGGACTTCACCGAGGTGGGAGACGTGGTGCTGATAGCCTCCGAGCAGCCACGGCTGATACTCTATGCCAAGGTAATTTCAGTAGAGCGCGACCCTTCCAAAAAAGAAGAATGGTGGCATATAGGTTTGACTTTTCTGACAGTGCCTTTGCAAAATGTCATCTGGACCCTGCGCACGGCCCAGATGACCGGTCAGGAAATATTCACCATGGGGGGAGAAAAACGATTTTTCCAAGCCGTTGTCATCGGAACTGAGACGCCGTTAGCGCCTGATTCCCCCCAAGGGCGCAAAACCTCACGGCAAAAAGGGTCATTGAAGAGAATCAAATAGCTGGCGGGATAGAATGCAGGCAAACTGGTCCGAACTGGATATGATATCTCTATTTTCCGGCAGAATCGGCGCTGCCGATACACCTGGATTGATGGAGGGAATTGGGGATGACTGTGCGATTTTCACCAGTTCCGACGGTCACAACTGGCTGGTAACCACCGATATGCTGGTCGAGGGCGTCCATTTCGACCGATCCTGGCATCTTCCTGATCTTTTAGGACGCAAGTCGATTGCCGTCAATTTAAGCGATATTGCTGCCATGGGCGGCACCCCGCTCTATGTGCTGGCATCTGTCGCACTTCCCCAGCAGATAGAAAAGGACTGGATGGAGCAGTGGTCGATGGGGGCCGCTTCGATTATGGAAGAGTTCGGGTGCACCCTGATTGGCGGAGATACGGTCAAAGGTGCCGTGCTGACCATCAATATCGTCGTTCTGGGCAGTGCGCCGCATGAGGGAACTATTTTACGCCGCACCGCCAGCGTGGGCGAAAACGTCTATGTCAGTGGCAATCTCGGATTCGCAGCCGCGGGGTTGGAAATCTGTCGGCAGCCGGCATTGTTCGATTCATTAACAAGAGATGAACTTGAGATTTTCACGGCAAAACATCTCAACCCGATTCCGCGAGTGAAGTTGGGCCAGACGCTGGCGGCCAGCGGCATGGTGAGTGCCATGCAGGACATCTCCGACGGAGTCGCCACAGATCTTGCCCATATCTGCACCCAGAGCGGCGTTGGTGCGGAGGTGCTGGCGGATTTACTACCCGGGACTGACTCTCTTGATAAAGTGTGCCGGAGCCTGAATAGTACGGCAGTTGATCTGCAGCTCTCCGGCGGCGAGGATTACGAGCTGCTTTTCACGGTAAAAAAGGGAAAGGATGAAGATCTGCTGACATTGCTTCAAGACCGGGGCGGTGAGAAGGTACACAGGGTGGGTAGGACAGTTCCGGGAGAAAAGGTGCGGCTGATCTCGCCCGAAGGTTCAGTTGATATTGGCTTCAAAGGGTATCAGCACGAAGGAAGCAACAGCTGAGTGTGCTCAGGCGTCGACTTGAAAACTCAGAAAGATTGAGCTCTTTGAGGGCTCAAAACGGCGGTAAGAGGTATGTGGAGCCATATCGAGCATTCGCTTTGATGCCCGTACCTGTTCCGAATCCCTGTATTTGTCAGAAAGATAGACGATTTCGCTGATACCAGATTGAATAATCACCTTGGTGCATTCGTTACACGGGAAAAGGCCGACATAAATTCTGCAGCCCCTCAGATCTGTTGAGATGGCATTGAGCACTGCATTGAGCTCGGCGTGACAGACATAGGGATATTTGGTCGACAGAAAATCCCCCTGTCGATCCCAGGGCAGTTCGTCATCGGAACAACCAATCGGAAAGCCGTTGTAGCCAACTCCTACAATCTTGTTCTGATCATTGGCGATACAGGCACCTACCTGGGTATTGGGGTCTTTGCTGCGTTCAGCCGATAGCAGCGCTACGGCCATAAAATACTCATCCCAACTCAGATAGTCGGATCGTTTGCTTAATCTGGTCATGACTGCTTCAACGGTAGAGGTATGGAATCCAGTATTGAATTTCTTCCTGCAGTTTGCCCTCGTTTTTTAAGGAATCAAGAAATTCATTAACCTTGGTGAGCAGCTCCGTATCTCCCTTTCTCAGCGCCCAGCCGATATACTCTTCGGTTGCCATGGTAAGTACAGGTGCGAGCTTGTCATTCTGATGGCGGGCAGCATAATAGCAGACAATCGGGGCATCATAGACGAAGGCGTCAATCTCGTTGTTGATCAGCGCATCGACCGCCTCCTGCGAGGTCTTGAAAACTATTTCGTTGGCGTCGTTAATAGCGGTAGTAATTAAAAAGTCACTGACGGTGTCAGCGACGGTGCCGATGCGGTAATTGGTATTCATCAGGCTTTCCAATCCGGTTGCAAACCTCCGCCTGTCTTCCATGCGAACCAGTAAAATCTGCCCGGAGCGAAGGTAGGGTAAAGAAAAATCTACCAAGGTGCTGCGCGCTTCGGTGATGGTCATTCCCGACATGATTATATCGGTTTTCCCCGTTGTCAGATATTCTATCTGCTGGCCCCAGGGAATCTCGACAAACTGAACCGTCTTGCCGAGATAATCGCCAAGCTTGCGGGCAAAGGCCGGTTCGAGTCCAGTAATTTCACCGCCCTGTCGGAACGCGAAAGGGGGAGCGTGTGCAGATATTCCTACTCTCAAGCTCGAAGCAGGGTCGACCGCATCCGGAACTGCGGCTGGTTGGCAGCCGCCAGAGAGAATTATCAAAGCCAACAAGAGAGGGAGAAGCCGTACCAGACTGGTGCGGATCATTTCGTGTGCTCCTGGTTATGTTATTTTCTTCGCCTCCGTCGCCACGCCTTTCTATTTACGGTGACAGTATCGGTGAAACCTTTAATCGTCTCGAAATAGATGGCGCCGCCACGGATAATGAGCGAGTTATGATCAGCCCCGGGAACCACATAGAGCTGTTTTGTTCTTGCCCCACTTTCAGCCTGAAGCTTAACCGCTTCATTCAAAGGGATGAGCTGATCCTCAGCACCGTGCAGGATCAGTGTGGGAATTTTGATTTCCCTGATTTTTTCCAGGTTGTTGAAACAATCTTCCTCACTCAGCCCTGAATCGCTCACATTGTAGCCCAACCTGGCGGCGAGGGGAAGGGTATAGGAGAAGCCGCTGTCAATGATGATGCCCTTAATCAGGTCGGGAAAACGGTGACCAAGATCAATGCAGGCGGCCGAACCGAGAGAACGGCCCATTATGAAAAATTCCTCGGAGATACCTTTGTTGTGACAATGTTCCAGGACGCGCTCGAAAATGACTGCCGCGTCGTGGAAAAGGGCGCCGACGCTCGGTTCCCCTGAACTCCACCCATAGCCGCGGTAGCCTGCCACAAAGAAATTGAGCCCCAACTTCAAGTAGTACGGGGCAATCTGATCATAATCACTGACCGTTTCACCGTTTCCGTGAAAGTAGAGAATTACCGGAGCGTTGGCATGGGGATTGAAAAACCGGCAACCCAGGGTAGTATCCTCTGACACGGTGACTTCGAATTCTTCGCAAGAAGAAGGGGTTGCGTTGCGTACCTCACGGCGGGGATGAAAGATCGCAGCCAGAATTTCCGGTTTGTCCATTTTGGAAGGGGTGAGCTCGTTCATGAGTAACTGATTCTGTGTGTCGGGTTGGCTAACGAATAGCGAAAATTAACAAAGCTCCCTGGCCTGGCAAGCGAGGGAGCTTATGAAAACTGGGGTGAGTGAGGGGACTTGAACCCCCGACCTTCTGGGCCACAACCAGACGCTCTAACCAACTGAGCTACACCCACCATGGTTCGAACTATTGATCAGTTGCGGAACCGCATCATATACTAGTACCAGGCTACTTTTTCAAGCACAAAAAGGATTATAGGTCTTTCTTGCAGTACATGCAGGTCTTGGCCTGCGATTTGATCAACTCAGAACAGTAAGGGCACTCTTTTTTGTAGTTGGCCTTGAGAAGCCGACCAATGGCAATATTGCATTCTGATTCAAGCGAAGTATCTCTGAACTTGTGATTTCTAATGGCATCTATACAGGATAGATCGTTAATTGGAACCAGCATCGAGATAGCTCGCTTACGTCCATTGATAGCAGCTGCTTCATCGAGGATAAGGTGCATGACCGGTTCGAGGTTTTTTCTCTCTATGGCTGAATCCAGATCGGCAATTGCCTGCTTTTCCATCTGAAAGCGTACATTTTGGGATTCGACCTGCTCCAGGTTTATGACACTGCCCTTGAACGCATCTTCGGATCCGACCATCATCAGGTTGGCTTCCTTGCTATTGGGAAGCTGCATATAGCGATAAGATGAGGAGTGGCCATATTGTTCCTCGATCTGCGCCCAGCCGTTGACGAACAGAGAGCAGTCGTCATTCAGGCAGATGTAAAGCACTTCGGCACCCCAGCCAAGACCATCTCCAATATGAAAAGGGGGGGCTTCACAGCAGGAAAGTTCCTGGTTGCAGTGAGGACAGATCGGGATGTTTTCAAAATACTTTCGGTAATCGGTTTGCATAATTCTCCTTTGTAAAACGATAATATTGCAAATATCTGGACCACCTGCAGATGCAAGAGCAGGTGGATTGGGGGTCATTCACCTTTAAAGCCAATATCGCTCAGCACGGCGTCAACCGCCTGGGCCTGGTTCATTTTCGTCCTGATAAACTCGGCGGGAATCTGATCCCGATTTTCTTGGATTATACCTTCGAGTTGAGTGATCGATCTCTGGGCGGCGAGGCGCGATATCCTGGTGAGGTTGCTGATGAAGCTGTCGACAATTTTTGCGCTGTCACCGGAGGTCGCCATAATTTCCGCATAGGTCCTGGGGTTCTGGTTGTGCACCCTGGCCATGGCGAGAATCCCGTACAAGGAAGTGAGGGTGGAGTGAGAGTCGACGTCGTCAAAGCCAATATCGTGCTGGGCCAAGGTCATCGCCATGGCCACCGAAATGATGGTTGGCAGTTTCTGGCTGACCCCCATCATCAAATCATGTTTTTCTGCCGAATCCTGGTAGATCTCGGCCCCGTATTTGTAGAGAAAGGATTCGAATTCATTGCAGAGGCTGGCACTTCTTCTGGTCTTGACCACCGCCACGTTTTTATCTTTCATGGTCGGGACCTGTGGACCCCAGAGGTTATGAACCAGCATTACCTCCACACCTTCGGACGTGTTTACAAGTGCGCGTTCCAGAGGCTTTTCCGACTCGCCTGCAAGAATAATCAGAGCCTGACCATCGTTGAGCAGACCACCGTATTTTTCGATTGTCGCAGTGGTCGCCGAAATGGGAACACAGACAACTACCACGTCCACCTTGCCGATCATTTGCTCGGGTCTGAGCTTTGAGGTTCGCCCGGTCATCAGCGTCTTGTACCCCTCGCTCTGCAGTTGTTCAGAAAACCAGTGGCTCATTTGACCTGATCCGATGAAACCGAAGGTGGAAATTTTCTTCACCCGCATGTCAACTCGTGGGAATGAGCCTAAAATTCTCAGACAGCGCGGTTCCTGAATTACCTTTGCCGCTATATCATCAAGGGCTTCTGCAAGCATTGGGTCACTTCTGTGACCTTCAATTTCAAGATAGATCTGCAGTTTCTGAGTTTCGATATCGTTTTTCGAGCGAAGATCGACAATATTGATTCCCCGCTTGGTAAACTCGTTCAGAGTGTCGACCAGCAAACCGACTCGGTCGGCCAGTGGTTTGGTAATGATCGAGGTGGCATCGTAGCCTGTCTGCGGCTGTGGAGTGGAGCCGATGAGTGCGAATCTGGTGCGATTGTGGGCCGCGAGTTCACGGTCGATAAGAGCCAGATTGTGCGAAGCGATTACTTCCTCCGTGTCGATCAGAACGCTGTTGCTGTTCGTCGCGGAAATTATATCCTCCACCGCACCGCTCACATCGTGGATGGAAACCCTGGTGGCCTGGGGCATGTTGCGGGATATGTAGTCATCACACTGGTTCAAAACACTGGAGCGGCCGTAAAGGAACCTGATTTCATCTAAGCTGATATGTTGGTTCGGGCCACCGAGGGAAAGATGAATAGGCAGGACGATGTTATCAACCCAGAAATTCTGATCAAGTTCAGCCATGATCCGGAAATACTCTTTAATTTCACCCTCACGAGTATTATAAACAGGGATCAGGGCGTAATCAGACTCACCACGTTCGACACAGCTCAAAACGTCGTCGACGTGATTGAACAGAAGGACCTCGGCATTCTCTTCATAGCTAAGCGCCGCCTGGAAGGAATCGGATCCGTGCGGACCCAGAGTCGATATTTTGGTCATGGATTGGTCCCGATAAACGTTGAAGTCTTCGGTTCATATTCTCAAGAGATTTCGCCACACACAGCTGAAGATAATAAGTCTTCGCGGTAAATTAGGCAACATCAAGGTTGACCCACTCGAGACAGGGTAAGGAGCGCATGGGTAACTCGGAAGTAGAAGACTATATCGCCGCTCTCAAGTCGTCTCGAAAATTCGGTATTCAGATTGTCTGCCATAAAACCATTGAACCAGTTCCAGCAGATTACGCTCCCCTGCCTGGAGGGCTGCATCCAGGGATCGAAGGATCGCTGAAGAAGGCCAAAATCTCCCGTCTTTATCTCCATCAATCCAGGGCAATCGAGCTGGTGCAGCGGGGCAAAGATGTGGTTGTGGCGACCCCAACCGCTTCCGGGAAAAGCCTTGTCTACCATATCCCAACTTTGCAGCGCTACTTGGATGAACAGGATTCCCGTGCTCTCTACATGTTCCCTCTCAAGGCCTTGGCCCAGGATCAGAGGAGGGCTCTTTTAGAGTTTTATGCACATGCTTGCGGCGGTGCGAGTGAAGGCAGTCTCTTTGCTGCAGTTTATGACGGAGATACCAAACCAAACCTGCGCAGCAAATTAAGAAAGCATCCCCCGCCGGTAATAATTACCAACCCGGACATGGTGCACCTGTCAATGCTGCCTTATCACGACAGCTGGAGTGCTTTTTTCCGGACGCTCAAATTCATTGTCATAGACGAGATCCACACCTACCGGGGTTTGTTCGGTGCGCACATGTCATGGATCCTTAAGAGATTGATCAGAGTGGCCAACCATTATGGAGCACGGCCGACTTTTATCATGCTCTCGGCCACGGTGGGAAATCCTGGTGAACTATGTGCCAAGCTAATCGGTAGAAAGGTAGAGGTCGTCACGGAAAATGGGGCCCCTTCCGGGCAGAAGCACATGATTTTGCTCAACCCTTGGGACAGCGCCGCCCATACTACAACTCAACTACTCGAGGCAGCTCTAAAGAGGGGATTGAGAACCATCGTTTACACAAAATCACGCAAGATGACCGAACTCATCACCATGTGGACCAGGTCGCGAGTTGGCGCACTGGCCGACAAATTGAGTTCCTATAGGGCTGGATTTTTACCTGAAGACCGGAGGAATATAGAAAGAAGATTGGCGTCCGGTGAGCTGCTTGGCGTCATTTCGACATCAGCCCTGGAACTCGGTATAGACATTGGCGATCTCGATCTCTGCATCCTGGTAGGCTATCCAGGATCGATCATGGCAACCTGGCAAAGGAGCGGCCGGGTGGGCCGAAGGTCTTACGAATCGGCAGTAATAATGGTCGGAGGCGAAGATGCATTGGATCAATATTTTATGAGAAATCCGGATGATTTTTTCGCCAGGGAACCTGAACACGCTCCTCTCAATCCATTCAACTCTAAGATCTCGGGCCAGCATCTTCATTGCGCTGCAGCAGAACTATCAATCGCCAGAAAAGAACCGTTGGTGACCAGTTCTGAAACGGTTCAAAAACAGATCGATGAGCTTACCGACCAGTCGGTTCTCCACTTGGACGCCGGCGGAGAACGATGGTACTCCAGCAGGAAGAGGCCACAGAATCAGATCAGCATCAGGGGAGGGGGGATACAGCTCTTAATCATAGACAAGCCCAGCGGTGAGATCATCGGGGAAATCGACGCCGGTAGAGCGCTTAAAGAAACCCATCCCGGAGCAGTCTATCTCCATCACTCTCGGATACTACTAGTGGACCATCTTGACATCGACAGCAGGGAAGTGGTGGTCGAAGAGTTTCGCTCGCATTTTCATACCAGGCCCCACGTTCAAAAAGAAACTGAGATTCTTGAGTGCTACCAAAGCAAACAGGTCATGGGCTGCCGGGTTTCCTGGGGGCGGCTCAAGGTTCGCGAGCAGGTGACCGGTTATTCAAAGGTGAATAATTTTACCCTCAAAGTTGCCTCAACCAGTCCCCTTGATCTCCCCGAGCAGGTGGTCGAGACGGAAGGGTTGTGGCTCGACCTCAGAGAAGATCAACGCTCCCATCTCGAGGACAGGCACATGCATTTTATGGGGGCAATTCATGCGCTCGAACATGCCATGATCGCCATGTTCCCTTTGCTGATACTGTGCGACCGAAATGATATCGGGGGAATCTCCTGTCCGCATCATCCTCAGACCGACAGGGCATCAATTTTTATTTACGACGGCTACGGAGGCGGCGCCGGTCTCAGTGAAGAGGCGTACGAGTTGATTGATAAACTGCTCATCGAAACCGCCCGGACCATTCAATCCTGCCACTGTGAAACCGGTTGTCCTTCATGCGTTCACTCACCCAAGTGCGGATCTGGCAATCGCCCGATAGACAAAGCGGCAAGTCTGATCTTAGTGGCGTCAATCATCAACAGCTCTAACGACATAAGAAAAGAAATACCCACAGTCATCGAAGTTTCCACAGAGGAGGGTAGCGACCGCCAGGTATGTGTGCCTTCTATCCGGGGACTTGCAGCGTTACCGAAACATTATTGCGTGTTCGATTTGGAAACCAAGCGCTCTGCCCAGGAATGCGGAGGCTGGAACATGGCGCACAGGATGGGGGTATCGGTTGGGGTTCTTTACGATTCTCAGCTGGATGAATATGTCACCTATTTCGAGGATGAGATCGATCATCTTGTCGATCATCTTTTCAACTGCGAATTAGCAGTGGGATTTAATATCAAAAGATTTGACTATCAGGTACTTTCAGCCTACACCCGAAGACATTTTCACGATCACCCAACCCTGGACCTACTCGAAGAAATACACAACCAGCTTGGCTATCGACTCGGCTTGAATCGACTTGTGGAGGAGACCTTGGGGCTGAGAAAAACGGCCGATGGTGTGCAGGCACTGGCCTGGTATAAAGAGGGGAAGCTTCGAGAGATAGCAGACTACTGCAGAGAAGATGTAAAACTTACCCGCAACCTGTTTCTTTACGCGCTCGAGTGCTCACATCTGCTGTTTCGCAACAAGGCAGGCAAGAGCGTACGTCTACCGTTACCTCTGGATCAGAGAATAGCCGAAATTGTTAAAGGGCCGGAAAATCAGGGCCAGAGCAGCGGCTTGTAGATCCAGCCGATCAAACCGGTAGAGTGCTTGAGCTTGAGCCACTTACCCTGGGTTTCGAGCTTGGTCAGTACCACACCACGGTCGACGGTTGCGATGATCTTGCTGTTGGTAGAGGGCTCGGCTCTCATATTGACGTTTTTGTTGCCGTTGACTATGACGGTGTTGCCATCGGACACCAATGATTGATGAATCCAACCGGAGTCGTTTTCGAAATCGACAATTTTCAACCACTCGCCCTGGGTCGATATAACTTTCAACGGGTAGCCTTTGAACAACTCCATCGACACTTCGTAGTTTGTTCCCGCACCGGTCCTCACGTTTACATTATCTCCCTTTATGCTGACATATTCGGCACTGAAGGCCCCGGTGGCGAAACATAATCCGAAAACTGCAAGCAGGGCAAAACCAACGGTTATTTTTTTCGTCGTCGCAAACATATAGTGATAACCTATAGTTGAAGATTAAAAAGAAATTTTTGAATGATCATCATTTATACAATTATCGCCAGTTGAAGTCAATCCTCATGTTATGATTCAAAGAAGTACAATGTTCCATTATCGCAATTCATGGTTGCAGGAGCTCCGAGGGGTACGGTGAGGTTTTTGCGGCAGTGGCCGACGGGGAAATTGCCCCAGATGGGGACCGGCTTCGAGGAGGTCAGCTCAGCTACCCTGGACCAGACAAATTCGTTTCTTCTCATTTTCTCAACGGGCTCTACAGTATCGTCACTGAACTGACCTAAGATGATGCCGTGTATCTCATTTACCTCTCTGCTCATCCACAACTGGGTCAGCAGTCTGTCAAGCCGGTAGAGTGGTTCATTGACATCCTCGAGCAAAAGAATCGAGCCCGTTAAGCGGGGGAACCACGGGGTTCCAAGTAGGGTGATAAGGCTGGAGAGATTGCCGCCTAGAAGAGTCCCCGTTACTGGATCAGCAGCTCTGACGATCTCGATCTTTTCCTGAAGTCGATGGTGCCAGTCCCCCGTCAGACAGTGGTAAAGACGATCCAGGCTGGCCTGGTCGCTGTCAGTCAGGGTGGCGAGGCCGGGACCGTGCAGACAGATCGTAGAGGTTCTGTCAATGATGTGATTATGGAGCACAGTTATATCTGAGAACCCGACAAAGATTTTGGGTTGGGCCCGAAGCAGTTCGAGGTCGAGATGTTCCAGCAGCCGTAGGCAGCCGAATCCACCCCGCAAGGCAATAATTGCCTTAACCTGCGGATTTTGCCAAAGACGGTGAAACTCCTCTATCCTGGCGGCATCGTTGTCAGCAAGATAACCATATCCTGGCCATTTTTTATCAGACTCGTAGATCTGGAAACCCATCTGCCTCAACAATTCACAGCCCTGGTGGTAGCGTTCATGCTCTTTCAGATAGCCTGCGGGGGCCACAACGCCTATGAGATCACCGGCAGAAAGGGGAGAGGGGAGTTTTATCATTTCCTCGAAGTGAGAAGCTGATGGATTATATTCAACCCGTCGAGGGTAAGATTGGGTTCCACACGTTGGATGGACGGCGAATAGTCAAGCAGCAGCGATGCCATGCCACCGGTGGCAATGATTAGGGGATCAGGGTAGCCGGATTGGTTCATTTCTTCCGAGACCTTTTTTATCAGCCCCTCGATCATCGCGCCGTAGCCATAAAGAACACCGCTTTTCATGGCACTTATGGTGCTCGTACCTATCACTGTCTGGGGAGGTACATGGAGGTCAATTTGGGGTAGCTTCGCCGCTTTTTTACTCAGAGCGCCAAGTGACACCTGCAGGCCGGGAAGTATGAGACCGCCCAGATATTCGCAGCGGTCGGAGATGCAGTCAAAAGTGATTGCCGTACCGAAATCGATGACAATCGCGTTTGAGCGGTTCAGGTGATAGGCACCGATGCCGTTGACCAAGCGATCAGCCCCGACTTCGGCTGGATTCTTTAATTTCACCGTGATGATATCGGCTACTGTCTCACTGCAGACGTTGATCAGTTCGAAATCTTCGGTGTTCGAGAAGAGTCTGCCGCAGCATTGAAAATACGCGGATTCGAGTTGGGGCACGACACTGGAAATGACAACACTCGCTACCCGGCCGCAGTCGACGCCCGCCATGGCGAACAGGTTTCGATACATGATGGCGAGCTCGTCGGCGGTCATTCCACCATCGGTTTTAATGCGCCACTGCTGGCTTATTTTCTGGTCTTCTATAATTCCGGCAACGGTGTGGGTGTTGCCGATATCGATCACAAAGAGCATTCGTTTCCCCTCGATTGGAGCTGCTATGAAACGGTTGGAACGAGATTGTACCATATTTCATCTTGTCCGGGATGGGTAAAAATGTAAAGTTTGTGTATAGAAATATGGAAAGGGTAAGACTATCAAAATCTAAAATGTCACGACCAGGTGAATAGCATGAAAGACCTCGAACCGATAGTTGTTTCAACCAGCGTCGACAATGAAGATGCGGCCCGATCCATTGCCGAACTGGTTCTCGGAAAAAGGCTGGCCGCCTGTGTGCATATTCATCCGCCAATGACAAGTCTCTACTGGTGGAAAGGGGAGATTGCCAGCGACAGCGAATATCTGCTCAGTATGAAAAGCGACCGCAATCTTTTTAACCGCCTTGTCGAAGCGATTCGTTCCGTTCATCCTTACGAGGTTCCGGAAATTATCGCTACAGACGTGGTCGATGTCGACAGGGAATATAGTGCATGGATGCGAGAAGAATTGGATCATGGTTAAGGAAAAGAAGAGAGGATATAGGCGCCGCCGGTTGGGCGACTATATCTGCAGTTGCTGTCAGACCAAAAAACCATTCTGCTGGAATTGTCCCTGCGGGTTTCAGATCTGTCCGGAGTGTTTTGAAGAAAATAAGTGGGGTATCAGCAACGGACCCACCTGGATCTGCCCGGACTGCGAGAGGGTTATGAGGATCTGAAGAGAGTGTTAAAAAACTTTTGCACTGCAGTTCTATTGCGCAAATACAGCAAATAAAATAATATGCCGCCAATCATTTCAGACTAACACTAGCGACACTCACCGCCATGCTCAAATCTCCAGAGATTTATGATGAAAGCAAGATAAAAACCCTGAGCTCACTTGAGCATATCAGGAAAAGGCCCGGCATGTATATAGGCCGCCTCGGCGATGGCTCACATCAGGATGACGGCATTTATATCCTGCTCAAAGAAGTTATTGATAATGCTGTGGACGAGTTCATCATGGGGGCTGGAAAGCGCATCAACGTCGAGGTTGAAGAGAACGGACTGACTAGAGTACGTGATTTCGGCAGAGGTATTCCGCTCGGTAAAATCATCGAATGCGTTTCTGTCATCAATACCGGGGCAAAATACAATACCGACGTCTTCCAATTCTCGGTCGGTTTGAACGGAGTAGGTACAAAAGCAGTCAACGCCCTATCCGATTACTTTAAGGTTACCGCCTTCAGAGAGGGCAAGTTCGCTTCAGCCGAATTCAATCAGGGTATTCTTAGCGGAAAAAAACGAGGCAAGTCAGAAGAAAAAGACGGCACCCTCATCGAGTTTCTCCCCGACCCTGAACTATTCGGTGAGTATCGATTCGAAGAATCCTATCTGGAAAAGCGTCTGTGGCGCTATGTCTATCTCAATGCCGGGTTGAAAATTTATTACAACAAGGCATTGTTTCACTCCACCAATGGACTGTTCGACTTGTTGAGCACCGAGCTGGATGATGACAACCTCTACGAACCGATCTATTACAAAGATCAGACCCTTGAATTCGCCTTCTCCCATACCGACTCTTACGGAGATTCTTACTACTCATTTGTAAACGGGACCTACACCAGTGAGGGAGGAACCCATCTGTCGGCTTTTCGTGAAGGAATTTTGAAGGGCATCAACGAGTTCTCACCCAAAAAGTTCATCAATAAAGACGTTAGAGACGGTTTAGTGGGGACCCTGGCGGTCAAAATTAAAGAGCCGGTGTTCGAATCCCAGACCAAGAACAAACTCGGCAACACCGAGGTACGTTCCTGGATCGTTAATCAGGTAAAAGATGCGGTCTCTTCAGAACTCTACAAGAACAGCGAAAGGGCCGAGGCTCTTATCGCCAAGATCCTCAGGAATGAGAAAGTCAGAAAAGAACTGCAGACGGTTCGCAAGGAAGCGCGGGCCAAGGCCAAGAAAGTCGCAATAAAAATTCCCCAGCTCAAAGACTGCAAATACCACCCATCCCGCGGCAAACCATCCCAGCCCGGCCGTAAAAATATGATTTTCATAACCGAGGGACAGTCGGCAGCAGGCTCTATTGTCTCATCCCGGGATCCCATGACCCAGGCGGTTTTCTCGTTGAAGGGCAAACCGATGAATGTCCTCGGTCAGAAGCTCAACCTGCTCTACAAGAACGACGAGATGTATTCGCTGATGCAGGCGTTGAACATAGAAGAGTCGATTTCCGACCTTCGTTACGACAAGGTTATCATCGCCACCGATGCCGATGTGGATGGGCTCCATATCAGAAATCTGCTGCTTACCTTCTTCCTTCATTATTTCGAACCTCTGGTTAAACTGGGCCACATTTATATTCTTGAGACACCGATTTTCAGAGTCCGAAATAAAAAGGAGACCATTTATTGTTACTCAGACAAGCAGAAGGAAACGGCGACCAAGAAACTTCAGGGCCGTGGCAAGCAGAAACTGCGGGTCGAGACAACCAGATTCAAAGGGCTGGGGGAGATCAGTCCGAAGGAATTCAAACAGTTTATAGCCGGCGACATCCGCTTGCGGAACGTCACCATCGACAGTGTCAGCCAGGTTTCCAAGGTGCTGTCTTTCTACATGGGCAAGAACACACCGGAACGCAAACAGTACATTATGGAACGTTTGATCTAGCTTTTATTCGGCGAGCCTTGCGTGAAGTTTTACTACAGCCCCAAAAACGTCCAAGGATACAATCACGAGCACAATAAAGCGCCAAAAAATAATGTTTTCCGATGGAAAACTAAGAAGTAGGGTTAAGGGATTCAGACATTAGATGAGTGAACAGACCGGCAGATTACATAAACTTTTCGATACCAATTTTCTCGAGTACACCTCATACGTCATAAAAGAACGGGCTATCCCTGCCATTGAAGACGGCTTGAAGCCGGTGCAGAGACGGATTCTGCAGACGCTGCACAACATGGATGACGGCCGCTATCACAAGGTAGCCAATGTGGTCGGCGAAACGATGAAACTGCATCCACACGGAGATGCATCGATTTTTGCCGCCTTGGTCAATCTTGCCAACAAAGGATTTCTCATCGACCGGCAGGGTAATTTCGGCAATATTTACACGGGCGACCAGGCTTCAGCCGCCCGTTACATCGAATGCCGTCTTTCACCTCTGGCTCTTGAAGTGATGTTCAACAAGGATTTGACAGAATATGTTGAATCCTACGATGGCAGAACCACCGAGCCAGTGTCACTGCCGGCCAAGATTCCGCTGCTACTGCTGCAGGGGGCTGAAGGTATCGCCGTCGGTATGGCAACTAGAATTCTGCCTCACAACTTCTGCGAACTTCTGGAGGCTCAGATCTCCGTGCTCAGAGATGAGGAAATCGAGCTGTTTCCAGATTTTCCCCAGAAAGGCTTGATTGATGTGGCTGATTACGAGCAGGGCAACGGCAGAATACGTTGTCGTGCCAGAATCAGCGAGACAAATGAGAAGACCATCACCATTACCGAGATTCCTTTCGGCACCACCACTTCCTCGCTGATCGACTCCATAGAAAAAGCTGCCAAGAGCGGCAAAATCAAAATTTTGTCCATCAGCGATTACACGGCAGAGGACGTGGAGATAGAAATCAAACTGCCGCGGAACATTTACGCCAAGGATACGATCAAAGCGCTCTATGCGTTCACCGACTGTGAGGTATCACTCAATACCAATCTCACTCTGATCAGGGGTAATTTTCCGGAAACCAGCACCGTCGACGAAGTCATTCGCTTCAATACCGAAAAACTGGTCGGCGATCTGACCCGCGAGCTGGAAATAGACCTTGCCCGTCTCTCTCAGAAACTGCACGCTCGGCTGCTTGAACAGATCTTCATCGAGGAGCGTCTTTATAAAGAGATTGAAGAGGTGACCACCTATGAGCGGGTTGTCTCCACCGTTGATGAATCGTTGCAGCCATTCTTGAAGAAACTGGAACAGCCGGTGACCCGGGAAGATATCGAACGGTTGCTGGAGATTCGAATTAAGAGGATTTCACGCTACGATATAGAACGTCAAGCCAGAGAAATACGGGCAATCAGAAAGGATATAAAAGAAATTCAGACCCACCTCCAGGATGTCATAGGCTACACCATCTCATACCTTGAGAAACTTATCGAATCTTACGGTGACGACCATCCAAGACTCAGCGAAATAGCAGAGTTCTCTGAGGTCAAAGCCAGAAAAGTGGCATTGTCAAATTTGTCCGTAAGCTATAATCGTGAGAGCGGCTTTATCGGCCACACCATCAAGGCCGAAGACGAGCAAAGCGATATCTCCTTTCCATGTTCAGAATATGACCGTCTATTGCTTATTTTCACTTCCGGAAAATATAAGGTGGTCCCGGTCCCGGATAAACTCTTTGTCGGTGAGGAACTGGAATATGCGGCAATCTTTGAGAAAAAACAGGTTTTCAATATCGTCTATCGGGACGGTGTAGAAAACCTCGCCTATGTAAAGCGATTCAAATCACCCAAGTTTATCCTCGAAAAGGAGTACCATCTATTCCCACCCCATAAGCGATCGCGAATTCTTCTTCTGCTTCTTGGCGAAAACAAGCATGCCCGAGTCAGCCTGGTTCCGTCTCGAAGGGCGAGGTCCAATATCGTCGAAATCGATTTCGATCAATTTCTGATAAAAGGGGCTGGTGCAAAGGGAAAAAGGGTGTCTCCACGGGTGGCGCGCCGGGTGGTTGAATCAACCGATCGAGTAATCAAAGAACGTTCTGCCGCCAATCTGCCAGGTATCGATCCGCACCTGGAATCAGATGTGGAAAACGGGGAAGGGGGAGAGCAAGATTCTGTCCCGGTTAACGCCGAGAGCGACAGCGAAAATCAGTCCTGAAACGGTGCTATAACCCCCTTGAGCGAGTGCTGGCCGGCGTGCACGATCTCCACCTCTGTAAAACTGCCCGGTAGCAGGTTGGCAGGTGCTTGCTCCACATGCACAATATGGTTGGTCACGGTCCTGCCCATCATTTTCCCTTCTGCGTTGATTTCGACAAGTATGGCCAGCGTTGATTCGAGGTATTCGCGGTTTCGTTCCAGGCTGATTTGATCCTGGCGTTTTTGAAACAGTTGCAGACGCCCGCCTTTTTCCTTTTCAGAAAGTTTACCGTCAAACCCTGCCGCACTTGTTTCCGGCCGGTCTGAGTATTTGAACGAAAAGGAGCCGTGATACCTGACGGTTTCAAGCAGGTTCATCGTCTGTTGAAAATCCTCTTCGGTCTCCCCCGGAAAGCCGACAATGATATCGGTGGTAATAGCAATATCTGGACGGATTGTCTTTAAACGGTCCACTCTTTCGAGGTAGTCATCGATAGTGTATTTCCTGTTCATCCTTTTTAGTATCCGATCCGATCCAGATTGTACGGGAAGATGGATCTGGGGACAGAGATTTGGTAGCTGTGCAAAACAGTCGATCAAACGGTCCGACAGATCTTTCGGGTGAGATGTCGTAAACCGGAGTCGTTGAAGTCCATCGATTGTCGATACTTCGGTCAGAAGATCGGGGAACGAGTAATGCAAGGAGAGATCGGCGACCTGGTTGGTAGTGCCGTAGGAGTTCACATTCTGGCCCAGAAGGGTAATCTCCACCGTACCCGCCTTTACGAGCGTTTTGATTTCACTAATGATATCGGTGGCCTTTCTGGAAACCTCACGCCCTCTAGTATACGGAACCACGCAATAGGTGCAGAAATTATTGCAGCCCTGCATGATAGTGACGAACCTTGAAAACTGAAACTCCTGCGAGGATGAAGCCTGCATA
>JABDQA010000173.1 GCA_013042475.1 Desulfofustis sp. | reverse complement strand
TGCGGTTTTTTACAAAGGAGGCGTGACTGAACGGATCCACCGCTACCTTTTTGACCTGTACCGCCTTGCCAAGTTCACTGACCAGTCTCTCTTCAATGGAACGACGCAGTTCTGATGACTGCAGTTTCGAGTCGCCAAAAAGAATGATCACCTTTTCTGGCCCGAGTGCATGGACGCAGGCATGGGCGAGAAAGGTGGAGTCGACGCCCCCGGAACAAGCCACGCCGACTTTCTGGAAGCCGTTCAGGTAGTCAATCAGATCGTCATATTTGCGGGTGAGCTGCTTGTCCATGAACACCTTTTGAAAACTACTTGGATGGGCCGGGCAAAGTCATCGCCGGTTCGTGCAAGGTAAAGGTCCCCTCTTCTATCCAAGCTTTCAGGGTTTCGGCAATTTCCCGAGCCTTGGCAACACTTGAAAGCGGTGCGGTCGGAACATCCACCCCGTTTACTTCGATGTTACCTCCCTTCAACTGGGCATAACTCACTTCTCCATAAGTGCGGGCAATACCATTGGTGTAATCGTATCCATAATCGACCACCTGGGTAAACAGCTCTTCATCGCTGACGCCGGTACAGGCGGCCATGTTGCTGTCAAGAATTGGAATCGGCACGCCGAGGCCAACGGCCAGTGAGCAGCCATAGCCAAGCAATGATAAGCCCTTGATCCATTTGGCGTCCATCTCCTTGAGGTCGCCCTGCACCATCATCGTACCTGAGGGCCGCAAGGGGGCGCCTTGAGGGGTGCGCGGGGCGTCGGGGTTGTGCTGGGTACCATTCCAGGTAACGTAGCCAATGGCCCCGCCAAGGAAGATCCGAGTGCCGATGCCTATGGTACGGTAGAGTGGATCGTTAAACAGCGGACTCAGCTCACCGGCACTGCAGTAATTGGCGTTTTTGCCCTTGGGCTTGAGCATGCCCATATAGGTGTGCACCACCTTATCGGACAAATTAATCGCGCAATTGTAGTTCTGATAGCCATTGCGCGGATTGCAGAGCAGCGCAAACGGCAGCTCCTGCAGGGTCACTTCTTTTTTCATTTTCCTGCTGGCATAGCAGTCGGTGCCATAGCCTTTGGCTTCGAGAAACACTTTCTTGCCCTGCAGCAGGTCTTCTATGACATGCCCGCCGCCGTACCGAAACTCTCCGGGATATATTTTGTTCAGCGGATCGTCCTCGGCCGGCTCGGTAACGCCGAGATAGGCATCGACGGCGGCAAGGCCAGCGTAGGCGGGAACCTTGTTGATCCATACTTTGGAGGCTTTGATGGTAGGTACCATCTGGCCAAAATTGATGAATATGCCGGACGAGCACATGGGTGCGAACGTGCCCGTGGTCACCACATCGATTTTCCTGGCGGCACCTTCGGGCCCCTCCTTTTTCACGACCTCGACCATTTCTTCGGCGGTGATAACCACTGCCTCGCCCGCTTTTATCCTGGCGTTAATCTCTGCGTATGTCTTTTGGTGCTCTGCACTCATTATAATTCCCGCCATGCTTGCTTGATTGACCTTACCGCATTACCCTGAATAAAGGTACAACGATTCCAGAAGATCTTTCTATACCAATCTTTTGGTGCTTGACATAGATTTTTCTTTCACATAGTAACTACAATTTCTGTTTATATGCATGGCGACATAAGATCAAGGCGCCCATCCAGGCAAGGCTTGAGCGAGGAGCTGGCGGAGCAGCCTGGTCGCGCTGTGAGCAGGCACCGCAGCGAGTAACGCAGCCTGGTGGGATGGATTGGACTTATGTCGCCATGTATAAACGCGGCAGGCACAGCCTCTCCGTGAAACTAACAATAACTGCGGCCCAACGATGACCGACAATGCTGAACAGATTATAGCGATTCGCGATAAGATCGATGACATAGATGACCAACTCCTCGATCTCTTGAAGCAGAGGATCCAGTGCGCCATTGATATCGGCAAGCTCAAGGATATAACAAAAAGGGCGAAATGGGATCCGCTTCGGGAGAGACAGATCTATGAGCGCTTGCTGGCAGACAATAAAGAATTTTTCCCGGAAAAGGCGCTGCGCTCGATTTTTCACGAGATTATCACCACCTGCAGATTGTCCCAGAAAAACATTGTGGTTTCCTACCTCGGTCCCGAGGCCACCTTCACCCATCAGGCCGGAGTCAGATATTTCGGCCACTCTGCCGATTACAAACCGCTTGAATCAATTGACGAAGTGTTTGCCGAAGTCGACAAGGGACGCACCGCCTATGGAATCGTTCCGGTGGAAAACTCCATTGAGGGCGCCGTTTTCTCAACACTAGACTCCTTTATGAAATACAAGATCCAGATTTGCGGCGAAATACGTCTGGAGATAAGCCACAACCTGGTGAGTAAGTCAGGAAACATTGAAGATATCCAAACGGTCGCCTCACACTCCCAGGCACTCGCCCAATGCCGTGAATGGCTAAGGAAAAATATGCCCTCGGTCCCTACCCTGCCGGTGTTCTCAACTGGTGCCGCGGCTGAAATGGCTGCCAATAATCCCAATATAGGCGCCATCGCCTCGTCGCTGGCGATAACAACCCATCAGCTCCAGGTGGCCGTCAAGGGTATCGAGGACTACCGGGGCAATACCACGCGTTTTCTGGTGATCGGCCAAAAATCGCCCTTACCCAGCGGGGCCGACCGCACCTCCCTGCTGATTGGGACCATGGACCGCCCCGGCGCCCTGAATGAGATCCTGACGGTGCTTTCCAAAGCCGAAATCAACCTGGCCAAGATAGAGTCACGACCGATCAAGGGGAAACAATGGCAGTATCTGTTTTTCCTCGACATGATGGGCCATATTGAAGAAGATCACATCAAAGATGGGTGCGAAAAAATCAGGGGGCTGTGTTCCTATTACGAATGGCTTGGTTCCTACCCCAGAGGGGACGAGCCGGGATCGATCTACTGAGAGCACCCCTCGCTGGATCGGTCTTAAAAAAAAATCATCAGGCGTACATGAGAGATGATTGTTCTTGGCATTGAAACGTCGTGTGATGATACTGCCGTTGCCGTTCTTGACAGCGAAGCATCGGTTCTTGCCAATGTTGTCTCCAGCCAGGATAAAATCCATCAGCGTTTTGGCGGCATCGTTCCCGAGTTGGCCTCACGACGGCACATGGAATCGATCACCCCCATCGTCAACGACGCAATATCTCGGGCAGGTATAACGCTCAACGATATTGAGCTGATCGCCGTCACCCGGGGGCCCGGTCTCATAGGCTCACTGCTGGTTGGCTTCTGTTATGCCAAATCGCTTTCCTATACTTTGGGTATCCCCTATGTCGGTGTCGATCACATGGCCGGCCACCTGCTTTCAGCCTTCCTCGAACATTCTACGCCTGCCTTTCCTTACATCGCCCTGATCGTCTCAGGAGGCACTACTTCGCTGTTCAAAGTCGAAGACTTCAACCGCTTCGATCTCTTAGGCAGAACCAGAGATGATGCGGCTGGGGAAGCCTTTGATAAAATTGCCAGATACCTAGAGCTCGGCTACCCTGGAGGACCTGTCGTATCGAAGCGGGCAGAGGGAGGAGACACTACCGCCCTGCACCTTCCCCGGGCCTGGCTCGAGGAAGGTTCGCTGGATTTCAGTTTCAGCGGTTTGAAGACCTCAGTAATAAATCATTGTCACCGAATCATGCAGGTTGATCACCTCACCGAGCAACAGATCATGAACACTTGTGCCTCGTTCCAGCAGGCCGTGATTGATGTATTGATTGAGAAGACCAGCACTGCAGCCCAGATCAACGATATCAGAACGGTGGTGCTGGGAGGCGGAGTTTCGGCCAACCGGTCGCTTAGAGAACAGATGAGTCTGCGCTGCGGCAACGAAGAATTGGATCTTTTTCTCCCCTCTGTTGAAAACTGCACTGACAACGGCGCGATGATTGCCTTTGCCGGAGTTCAGCAATATTGGGCAGGTGACAGGGGCGCAAACGACGATGACGTTTATTCGAGGTCTCATCTTGGCAGATAGATAAGATGAATATCGCACGGACGGGTAAATATTATTTTCTCAAATTGCTCAGGCTGCGCGGAACCCCTCAATCCATAGCCATGGGCGCCGCCATCGGGGTTTTCATCGGGCTGACCCCGACCATTCCTTTTCACACGGTGACGATCCTGGCCATTACGGTGGTGACGCGAACATCGGTGATTGCCGCTTTGATCACCTCTGTGCTGGTCTGCAATCCCCTTACCTACATAGCCATTTATTACTTTTCGCTGCTGCTCGGTAATCTTGTCACGCCCTTTACCTTGAACTGGGATACGATCAAACAGGTCCTCGATGTGGTTCTGTCCGACGGGTCGCTGGAATCAAGAATTCAACCGCTGCTGTCTATCGGATATGAAGCGACTGTGCTAATGATGGTGGGCGGAACGGTTCTGGCTCTGCCCTTTGCGATATCAACTTACTACGGCTGTCTGTTCCTGGTGATTTCTTACCGAAGAAAGCGCCGACAGAAGCAGATTCTTACCTAGATCGACATGGCAGCCAATACCAGAGAGCTGTTGGTCGGACATGGTCTTGCGCCCTCAAAAAAGCGGGGACAGAACTTTCTCAAACATAGATCAACTGCCCTGCAAATTGTCGCCAAAGCCGGCTTCAGCAAGGACGATCACATCGTCGAAGTGGGCGTAGGACTCGGGGCTTTGACGCTCTGTTTGGCGCAGCAGGTCAGCCAGGTTACCGGCATCGAAATAGATCGGGGCATCGTCGCCTACCTTGAAGAATCTGCGGTGCTGCCGGAAAACGTCTCACTGATTCACGAAGACATATTGAAGTGTGACTTCACCGCGTTGAGCTCACAGGTGGCCGCACCGCTCAAGATAATCTCGAATCTTCCCTACTCGATCTCCAATCCCTTCATCTTCAAACTGCTCGACAACAGGGCTCTGGTTGATCGGGCGGTGGTCCTTCTGCAGAAAGAGATGGCTCAGCGAATTACTTCTGTGCCCCATTGCAAGGAATATGGGATCCCCTCGGTACTGGTGCAAGGTTGCGCCCAGGTGCGCCAGCTGATGCAGGTCGGGGCAGCGGAATTTCACCCCCGGCCCAAGGTCGATTCTCTGCTAGTTGAGATACAGTTCGATCCGGAGAAATCAGCTGTAGACCACTTCGACACACTGCGTGACACGGTACGCGCCGCATTCAGTTCAAGAAGAAAAACTCTAGCCAACAATCTCAGAGCGTCTCTGCCGGCTGATATTCTCGGATCCATGGATAAAGATCAAAAGAGATCACTCATTCTGGAGGTTCTTGAAGCGACCAATCTACGCCCGGATATACGAGCAGAGGATGTCACGGTGGAGGAGTTTAAAATACTTGCCGAGCGTATTTCGAAACTGAGCTGAGATGGAAAATTTTGTTTACCACCACCCGGTAAAAATCATCTTTGGCCGTCAGGCACTCGACCAGTTGAACAAAGAGTTGACTGCGCTGGGCCGCAGGGTGCTCCTGGTCTACGGCCAAAATTCAGCGGTTCGATCCGGGCTCCATGGCCGAATCACAGACCTTTTAAATGGTTCTGGAATAGAGCTGATCGAGTTTGCAGGTGTCCGTCCCAACCCTCTGCATTCGACGGTGCAGCAGGGTATCCTAAGAGCACGGGAAGCCCATTGTGAAACAATTGTCGCGGTCGGCGGAGGATCGGTAATGGACACCGCAAAAGCAATCTCCGCCGGTGTTTTAGTGGCACATGACGTCTGGCAGTTTTTCAACGGCAAAAAAAGCGTACGTCAAAGCCTTCCGCTGATTACTATACCGACTGCGGCTGGATCGGGGTCGGAGACCAATCACGGCATGGTAATCACCCATGATGAGCATGGCCTCAAATTCGGTTTTGCCCATCGTCACCTTTACCCCCGTGTTTGTCTCGCAGATCCTTCCCTCACCTGCACCGTGCCGACTGATCAGACCATTTACGGCTGTGTGGATGCCCTATGTCACTGTCTGGAGCCCTATCTCACCACCAAGGCTGCAGGCATTGAATTTCAGCGTAGATTTCTGGAAAGCACCGCACAAACGCTTATTGAGGCGACTCGAGGCTGTCTGGAAAATCCCGGCTCCTTTACCCTTCGATCAGCGCTGCTCTGGAGTTCGATGATGGCGATGTCCCCGATATCCACTGCCGGGCTCGGTCGGGTCTACCATTCTCTCCATGTGCTCGAGCATGGGTTGTCGGCACTCCATGAAATTCCTCATGGGGCAGGACTGGCCGCCCTGCTGACCAGCTGGCTCACCTGCCATCTGGAGCAATTTAGAGTACCAATTTCAAGGTGGGGCGAAAAAGTATTCGACCTGGGTGGTGCAGAAAAACCGTCAGCGACCATTGATGCGGTCCGCGGCCTCCTTGAGTCTCTGGGTGTTCCGCTCAGCCTCGGTGATCTCGGATTGACAGAGCAAGATCTTGGCGCTGTCGCCTCACATGCCGCTGCGCAGCTAGAGGTTCGGCGGATTCCGGGGCTCGATGAAGCCAGGGCCCTCGAGATTCTGAAACGAGCTCTGTAAAGCTGTTTCCGTACCCACGCCTAAGCCGCTTGAAGTGCGTCCACGAGTTCTGAGATGTCATTCAGCTGATCCACTTTTCTCACCAGGCCGACAATTTTATCGCACTGCGATTTTGGCAGTACCTGGCCGGCCAGCGAATTGAATTTGTCGATCAATTCATCCCAGCTCAGAGGATTTTGGGGATCGCCTTTGGGATACTCGAGGTGATGCTCGAATACTTTACCGTCTGTGGTTGTTATTGCCACCCTCGCCGGCCATTTTACCGGGAACTCTCGATCCAATTCGGGATCGCGTATGCAGTTGACTTTCTCCATGAACGCCCTGATATCCTCACTTTCTATTTCTTCGAGGCTGTAGCGATCCAGAGAAGCATCATTTCGCAGTACCGCCAGTGCCGCACCAAACGGCATCGAGAACTGAGCGTCGACTACCGATCGTGGGTTTCGTTTTTTCTCGATCGGCTCAGCCACGAGCCCGAAACCGGCGTCAAGAATGGCAATGTCGATCCTCGCGATATCCTCAGGACGTAACTCGTTTCCAATCATAATTGCGATGAGACAATCGATGGGGCCTTGTTTGTAGCGGCAGCAGGCGTGGGGTTTTATGGAAGTTTTCATTACCTCCCATGGATCTGCCCATCCCCTGAGTACATCGTCGGGATTCGACTCGCTGGAGTAACCATGAAGAAATCCAAGTTTTCCTTCGATTATCGAAGAAGGTCCAGTAAACCCCTCCTGGGCAAGTTCGGCTGCCAGCACTCCGCCGTGGGCAGCCCAGCCGGCGTGAAAACGTTTGGTAAATGAACCATCCGAGAGAAACTCGAGTGATCCGGCCGCTTGGGATCCGGCGATGCCAAGCGCGTGGATGAATTCCTCAGCGGTCAAATTCATTATCTTAGCCGATGCCGCCGCCGCGCCAAAGGCGCCGCAGGTTCCTGTGGGGTGAAATCCCCGGCGGTAGTGGGCGGCGGGTTTTAACGCGATGCCAAGCTTCACCATGAGCTCGTAGCCGACCACAATGGCGGTCAGCAATTCAGGCCCGCTGCTATTACACAGATATCCGGTTGATATGGCAGCTGGTATGACCGCTACAGCCGGGTGAAGCGAAGCGCTGTTGACCACATCATCGAGCTCAAGAGAATGGGCCGCGGTGCCCACCGCCAGCGCAGCAAAAGAAGGTTCGCTTTTTATCGCGGTGCCGATAATTGGGATCTGGTGATCGGCCGAGCATTTTCGTTCCGCAAGTCGATGGACGGGAGCGGTCGATGCTGACGATGTACCGCGAATGGCACACCCCAGAAAATCGAGCAGCAGGTAGCGAGTGCGATCAACCACTTCATCTTCGAGAGTGGAGAAATCGGTTCGCGCACAAGATTGAGCTACGATGCGGGTGAGATTTGGGCCAGTGGGTGCCATTTCGTACCTCTTGGGATGAAGAGATGTGGTGCGTTACTCGGGCAAAAATCCTTTTTTGGCCAGGGCGATAAAACGGGCAACGTCAATCTCTTTTGGGCAGACATGAGAACACGCCTTTGAAGTGTGACATCGATAGACGCCCTGGTCACTGTATATTTTCCTGTACCTCTCTTCCTTCTCCTGTTCCCTTGGGTCAAGTACACGAACAATGGTGGCCAGCATCGCGTTGGGCCCGAGGAAGGTTCTGTGGCTGCTGATACAGGCCGACGAGCAGCAAAAACAGTTTATGCATCTGGTGGCATCGACATAGTATTCGAGTTGATCCGGGTTAATCTGGTGCTCTTCCGCCTCACTGCCTGGCGGCAGCGGCTCTATGATGTATGGCTTGACGCTGTTGACCCGCTCGTAAGCAGCATCGGAATCTATCACGAGATCGCGAACCACAGGAGCTATTTCGAGTGGCTCCAAAGTAAAAGTTGAAGTCCCGAACATCGCAATGGCGTTTTCGACCAGCAGTTCACAGGCCAGCATGGGCCGGGCGTTTATCTTCATCGAGCAGGTCCCGCACTGACCGTGTTCGCAGGATGAGTTCCAGGTCAGGGTCGGATCCTGCTCATCGTTGATCGTCCTGAGTAGATCAACAAAGCGCATGATCGGCCCGGCCTGTATCTCGTAGGTCTGATATCGAGGGGTGTCGTCGGCCGAATCCCGGCGAGCTATGATGAGTGTGAGATTGTAAATTTCAGACATGACATGCCATGTTAAAAATATAGTATTCGCTAATAACTGCGTTCAATAAAGCCAAATTTCTCACTGTGTTCTCCTCCGGCTTCGAACAGGCTCATATCAATTTGCCGCTGAGAAATGTGGCACTCCCCTCCGTGGTCGACGGCTACCAGGGTGTGATGGTTGAATTCATCGAGCCGTGAGGGGTAATCGTCCCTGAAGTGGGCACCCCTGGATTCTTTCCGGTAGAGCGCCGCATGACAGATGGACGTGGCCACCAGCAGAAGGTTATCAAGTTCCCAGCGCTGCAGCAGTTCCTGGTTCATCGGCAATCTCCGGTTGGCGATTGAGACCTTGCCGGCTCGCTCCTGGATCTCATGGATAACCTCGATCGCTTCTGATATGGACTCTTCCGTTCTGAAAACGCTGACCTTGTCGGTCATTAAAGTACGCAATTCAGACCGCAAGATACCGATGCTCTCGCTGCCGCTGTTGTCGAGATAGCCTTCAAACTTCGATCTGAAGATTAAGGGGTCAGGGTCATGATGAGCTTTGACTTCGTCTTTCAAATAATTCAGGACCCTCCTGCCGACGATACTGCCCATGGTTATCAGCTCCAGAATGGAGTTGGTACCCAACCTGTTGAATCCGTGAAAACTTGCTGCGGCGCATTCCCCCGCGGCGTAAAGTCCCCCAATTGGGTGGCCCTCATGATCTTCGACTTCGCCCCAGGCGTTTGTCGGAATACCTCCCATGTGATAGTGATTGCTCGGCCGCACCGGGCAGAGATCACTCTTGGTGTCAAGATTTACGTACCGTTTGAAGAAACTCGAGACTTCGGGTATCTGCTTTTCATGCACTTCGTCGGGCAGGTGGGTGAGATCGATCCAGACATGGGCGATCTGATGGTCGGGATTGGTGATTCCCCTGTCCTCGCGAATTTCGGACTCGATTGCCCTGGCGACCAGGTCGCGGGGTGCGAGTTCCCTCATTTTGGGTGCATAGTCGACCATGAAGGGCTCGAGCGCCCTGTTTCTTAGAATGCCCCCGACTGAGCGCAATGTTTCGCTGGCCAGGATACCGGGACCGACGATTCCCGTCGGGTGGAACTGCACGGCTTCGGGATCCATTACCGGCAATCCGGCCTGCAGAACCAGGGCCAAACCGTCACCGGTATTCTGCCTGCAGTTGGTGGTGACCCGGTAGACCTGGCCGCTGCCGCCGGTGGCAATAATGGTCGCCTTGGAGAGAATCCTGATGAATTTCCCTTCTTTCTGCTGGAAGGCGATGACACCATGGCACCAATCGTTTTCAATCAGCAGCTCGACGCCGATGGTCTGATTTAAAAAGCGTATACCTTTTTTCAGCGTCTCTCCCCAGCTCGTGTCCATGATCCCCTTGCCGGTGCGATCCGCTTCAAATACGGCGCGGTATACCGAGGCCTCGCCAAAATTCCTGGTGTGGCCACCGAAGGTTCTTTTGCTGAGCCTGCCGTCGCGGTTTCTGGAAAAGTGCATGCCCCTGTTTTCGAGCCAGAGAATTTGCTCCCAGGCCGATTCGCAGATAATTTTCACGACGTTCTGGTCGGCGGTGCAGTCTGACCCTTTCCAGGTGTCGAACATGTGGTAGACGGTGGCATCGAGTGGATCTTTGGGGTCAACCGCGGCGAGTCCTCCCTGGGCGGTCGAGGTGTGGGATTTTTGCGGGTGGGTCACCTTGGTGAGGGCAACGACCTGAGCTGTCGGTCGATTTTCGAGAATTTCAGCCGCGCATCGAAGAGCGGCCCCGCCCGCCCCAATTATCAGCACGTCACAGCTCAGCGTTGTGTCGATATCGATTTTCATATGAATTACCGCTTCAGAATGAACTCAACAAGGCAACGCCCTGCAGGCCGAACATCACCAGGATCAGCAAAGCAATCCATGAAACCGTGTTAATGATGCGTCGATCGGTGAAATAGTCCTTCATAATCCCGACAAGTCCATACCCGCCGTGGTAAAGAACAAGGATAAGCAGAATACCGTCTATGACTGCGATCGGGGACTGGCTGAGCCGGGCGGTTATCACCTGCACGTCACGGCCAACGGAGTGATTAAGATGCATGAACAGCATATGGGCCGGGACCAGCACGAATAGCAGCGCCCCGCTCAAACGCTGCATTTTCCAGAAAATAGAGCCCCTGGTGCGCAGTAACCTCCGGGCGCACGTATAACTGAGAATGAGGCCGATCGCCATGGCTGAGAACCAGAAAAACATGGGGCTCGCCGACTGGTCGCCCAGATACATGAAATAGCCGAGAAGCAGCAGATAGACAACGGAAATGATCCCCACCCAGGAGCGCAGCAGGTCGTCATAGTCCGTGGTAAACAGTTCGTACACCAGCAGCCTGCCGCCATTGAGACTGTGAACTATGACCGGCACCGCCAGCAGCCACTCCATTGCGCTGAAGAACGGACCGCTCAATACCGCCATCCGGGCGGTGAACACCTCGGGTTCGGTCAAGGTGGACAGGGTGTTGATGTGGAGCAGCAGGTAAAAGAGAAGAAATAGGCCGGTTATCCGGTGAGTCCAGCCTAACACGTAGCTCCACCCCCTGCTCCGGCTCATGGCAAATGGCTGGAGGAGATTGGATCTCTCCTGAAATTTCTCTAAATCACTCATCATGCAACCCTTTTACATTTCTTGACTGCTTTTTGCCACTACCTGAATCAATAAATGGGTTCAGCGCTATCAAAGACCCAACTCTTCATTCACCAGAATAACCCTGATTCTGCCTTTCGGATACGATTTCTGGGTGACTGTCCAGGTGTTGCAGATTCTCTGGGGACTCTGGCAATCCATGCAGAATGAAGTTTTCACACAAGGGGTCTTCCAGCCTTCATGGCGGATCGCGTTCATCGGTGCCGCAAAGCGCTTAATCCTCTCCATCGCCGCTTCAACATCTTCAACGATCTTGTTGCGGCCGATCACCAGCACCACGTGGTGCGGACCGAAGGTCAGGCCTCCCACCCGATTGCCGACCATGTCCAGATTCACCAGGCAGCCGTCCTCGGTCACCGCATTGGAGCCGGTCAGAAACAGATCTACCAGTAAGGCTCGGCGCCTCAGCTCCATGCTTTCTTCCCGGGTGATGCCGGGATCAAAGGTATCTATAAAGTCGATCTCCGGCGCCGACTTCAGAAATTCGAGGATACCTGAATCCTTGAGAGTAATGGAATCGCCCCAGGACGCCGAAGACACCTTTATATCTTTCAATATCTGCTTTCTAAATATGGCTTCGGCCTCGGACAGACGATCGGCTATAAAGACGGTGAAATTGTTGGCCGTCAGGGCGTCGGCACATTGTTCCAGTCTCTTGCGCCAGAATGAAGTAGCTAATTCGGTCATGGGTCCCTCCCGGTGCTTCTTTATTAAGTCCACGTTGTGGGGACGCTGACAACTCTTTTTCCCCGCCCCTTTCTTGCTAATAGAGATTTTATGAGATATGCTGAATTATTAGTCATTTAAATCACTTAAGAAAAAGAGCAAGTCATGCACAACGGACAGCTGGCAGACGAGTCTCCAAAATATAGGTCATCCCCCCTGACCTACTGCGTCTTCATAGTACTACAGGCGGCTTTGTTTCTGGCAGCTGCAGCGGCCCTTACCCTGTTTTATATTTCCTATCGGCCGGCCGATTTCGGTTACACTTTTATAGTGGTCGGCCTGCTGTCGACCACTCCCTGGTTCCTGGTATCGCTGCTGCCCGCCTTTTTCGGCCTCGAGGATACGGAGCTTCGCAGAGAGATCCTGGTTCGCCAGCTCCTCACGATGGTTGCCATCGTGCTCATTCTCATCGGGCTTTCCGTCATCCTGGGCTACCACCTGCAACTCTGGGCACAAGTCATGTCAAAGGCACAACAATTTATCGACTTGTGCAAAGCGGCCTGGCACACCCTCAGCACCTCTATCACCGCAACGATCGACAGCCTTGCTCTCCTCTATCACGACAAGGTGCGTCCCTATTTCTCCGGGTGATGTCCTCAAGGGGCATTGAGGCTACTCCAGTCCAATAGGCCTATTCAGCCGGTTAACCGGAGTGAACTATGTATTTTTTGACGGTCCGTCTGTCAAGCTGGGTAACCTTGGCCACCGCCTCGTAAGTGCCCAGCTGTGCATACAGGCGGCTGCAATAGGTGATCAGCAGCTGGTTTGCGGAAAGCGTTCCCTGCTCGATACGTTCTGCCAGCTCGCTGTGCTCCGGATCATCTATCTGCTGCCAGTTGTAGACACCGTTCAACAGAATCTGCCTTACGCATTGCTCGAGTTCTCGGATATTGCCCGGCCAGCGATAGTGGTCCGGCTGCTGCTCGACAATGAGTTGGCCGATCTTCTCTACCAGTTCCGGGGATTGTCTTCCCACGATTTGCTCGATGATAAATGATAGAAGGATGGTAATCTCTGCTGCATGTTCCCGGACACGCTGCCGCAGGGATGGAACCTCGATGACATCAGAGCAGAGACGATAATAGAAGTCTTCCCTGAATCGTTTCTTCTTTCTCAGCTCGGTGAGCGGCTGGTTTGTTGCCCCAATCACCCTGCCCTGGAATTTTTCTTTGAGATGACTGCCCACCGGGGTAAATTCCCTCTCCTGCAGCACCTGCAGCAGCTTGATCTGCACAGGTATGGGTACCTCGCCGATCTCGTCGATAAAAATGGCTCCACACGGGCTGCATCTGGAGAAAATGCCCTGGTGCGAGTCGATTGCCCCGGTAAAGGCGCCTTTCTTGTGGCCAAAGAGCTCGGATTCGATGAGCTGCTCGGGAAATTGCGAAAGATTTATCGAGATGAATGTCTTGACAAAACTCTCTTTGAAACACTGCTTTTTCTCGTCAAAAGGAATGAATCCCGACCTGCCGATGGCCGAGGCGGCGAGTCCTTTCCCGGTCCCGGTCTCGCCAAGCAGCATGGTCGAAAAATCCTCCATCCGGTTCCAGAGATAGGATTCATAGAGCTCGAGGTTCTCGGTAAAGATATTGTTCCACAGACTCTTCCTCAACTCCTGAACACAGTCGCTTTCCCCGCTTATGGAGCTGATGAAGAAAAAGGCTCTGCGCATCTGGAAAAAAAGCGCAAGAATCCTCATCGAATCAGATTCTGAGAAATCGGCATCGATGAGCTCGCCGACAATGTCCCTCGCAAAGCTTACCCGACAGGAAACCTCACCCTTGTCGATCTGCTCGCTGATAAGCGAGTCAAAGGCAGGACAATAGCGGTGAAAGAGATCAAATACCACCCCATACTTGAACAGCTGCAGATCGTCAGCATCGAGATCAAGTTTTCCGTTCCGCCTCTCCTTCTTTATATCGGTCAATAATTTGCTGACCTTCGACAGCAGCTGCTCCAGCACCTCCGAGTCGGCCGGTTGATCGCCGGCCACACCGGCAAGCTCGCGGTCAACCAGAGTCCGCTCCTGGCCAAACGGATTGGAAATTATCGCCTGCTTGATCCTCCTGAAAAATTCCCTCTGCCCTCCCGTCATATCGCCACCTTCTGTTCAAATTTTGAATAGCCCTGCTACATTATTTGAACATATTTACTCGTTATTCTCAAATGCAAGTAGACCTGTTTATAAAAATTAAATGGAATATCAGTTCATTACAAGAAAGATCCAACGGGCACACTTTGTGTAATTTATCACACAAAGATCACCTGAACATCACGGAGGGGACGAAATGAAAAATGCATACCACAATTTGATTATAGGCTCACTCGCATTCACCCTCTTGTGGGTCACCATGGCAACCGATTATCTGAACAACGCCATGGAACCAGAAATCATCAGTTCTCACCATGCACCGCCACGACTGGAACGCGTTTCCAGTGCACAAGCGGGTGCCTACCACCACTGGAGTTCTGAAGACATCGGGCGCAGCATGGTGCCGCGGGCACGGACCATTCAATGGTAGCTATTTAGAAGGTGGAGAGACCGAACCACTCCTGTATTCGGTAGAGCACTCTCTTGAGCTGCGAGTCATCCTCAAACGATTCTTTGCTCAGCGTATAGCGCCCGCCCTTGTTGGTCCAGATTCTCTCAAAGTAGTCGATGAATGCACGGGCCGTGTCGCTTGCCGCATCGATGGTCAGCTCGACATCGAGTTCGAGATTGAAGTTGTCCAGGTTTCTTCGGGTCAGATTGGCCGATCCGAGAATCACGTTCATCGTGCCACCCGATTCATGCATGAACAGTTTGGTATGGAATTGCTCGCCATGGGTGTCGTACCAGCGCAGCTCGATTCTCTGATTTGATCTCCTCACCAGTTCGTGACCCGCCTGCCGGTTGGGGATGCCAATTTTCTCGTAGCCGAAGGCATCTTTGTTCGGATCAAGCAACAGTTTGATGTCGACTCCCTCTCCTGACGCAGCGGCGAGTCCATCAAGGATATCTCTATCGGCGAGATAAAATTGTGCGATCCTTATCGCATCACCTGAAGATGCAGATTCGATGCGTTCCAGCAGCACGTCTTTAATCTGGTTCTCGGTCAGAATTCTTACCCCGGCGGAACCGGGTCGTGAGGGGCGAACCGGTGGCACCGAAAAGTCGCTCAGTCTGCCGCCGGACATCTTGGCCACTGCCGTTTCCGCCTCGTAGACCGATATCCAGATCGGTCCGCGCACCACCAGGGCAATATTTGAATGCAGCGAACTGCCGCCGTGCGGATTGGCCGAGCTGACCATGGTCGCCATCTCATCGCCGGAGTCGACGATGGCGATTTTGCGGTGGTTCGCCTTGAAGTTGAGCAGCCGCAGGTAGCTCCTCAGGGTAATCTTCTCAGCCTGTGGAGAAAAAGGGTGCATCAGCCATCCACCTTCTTCCGAATTGCCAAACCACTGCAGAAACGTCCTCCAGAATACTGAGTACAAAAAATTAGAGTCGTGCAGATCATCGAGCCTGGTGACAATGACGTTGACACCAGCCTCTTCCAACTGCTCGATTTCTTTGGATACGCTGCCGCCATAGACGGTGTTGATCGGGTCGGTGATAAAATCGATGGCGATGCCGGGGCTTGCCTTTTTCTTTGCCACCAGCAGCTCGGTCAACTCGGTGGACAGCTGCCGGTGCACCTCACTGTCTCTGCCCCCATAGGAATTGAATAGAAACATATCGACCAGGATATAGCGTTGTGCGCCCTCGATAAGTGCAAACAAGGTATCGAAGATATGCTGCTCGTGGTGAAGGGCTCCGCTCTCATCAACCCAGCGCAAATCATAGACGACATCGATCTGTTCTTCCGGTACCGAATGCG
>JABDQA010000163.1 GCA_013042475.1 Desulfofustis sp. | reverse complement strand
CACCAGTGAACTAAGAAAATCCACCATTGACCAGGGCGTATGCCTGCTGTTTAACCCACATACCACTGCCGGGCTGACGATTAACGAAGGCGCCGACCCCGCCGTCCGGATTGATATAATTGACGGGTTTAAGAAAATGGTGCCGTTGCATCACCCGTTCAAACATATGGAAGGCAACTCGCCGGCCCATATCATGGCTAGCCTGATGGGCTCTTCACTGACCATCGCCATCGACAACTCCAGTTTTGTTCTCGGCACCTGGCAGAAAATCTTTTTCTGTGAGTTCGACGGGCCGCGGACCAGGAAAGTTCACTTCCACCTGCTCAACGAGCTATGAGCGGTTATTCTCCCGAGTCCCCCGATCCTTCGACTATCTGTTTCGGGCTCAGCCCGGAACTCGATCGGCAATCGTGTGGTGCTTATCTGCAGCTGCTGGGTCGGCCTGCAGTGGCGCAAACACTCTGCTCGCGACTCTCACAAGCGGAAATCGACCAGCTTATCGAGCTGATCAGCGGGCTCATGAGAAATCACTTTTCCAAACATGAATATCACTCGCTCTTCCTTGATGAAGAGCACTCTCGCCATAGCTCCGAGGACCAATGAAAAAAACGCAACTATATGACCTGAGGAGTTTTCTTGACCTGCTTGAAAAAGAAAACGATCTGCTGGTCATCGAGGAAGAGGTGGATCCCTTTCTGGAGATTGCTGAAATTCACCGACGGGTGATCTACAATCAGGGGCCCGCGTTGCTCTTCACTAAAGCAAAAAATTCCTCATTTCCGGTGGTAACCAATCTGTTTGGTACTGCCAAAAGACTAGACCTTGCTTTTGGCAGCAGGCCGCAGGATTTCGTCAGAGACATCGTCCACCTGGCTGAAACGATCATGCCCCCCACACCGGCGAAGCTATGGGAGAACCGTAAACTGTTCTATGACGCCGCCAAAATCGGCCTGAAAAATATCAGTACCGGGCCAATCCTGGAAAATTTTCAGGTGCCCCCCAAATTGAGCAGTCTGCCGATGCTCACCTCATGGCACAGTGACGGTGGACCTTTCGTAACCCTGCCCCTGGTTTACACTGAACATCCGCTGAATGGCAGTCACAACCTGGGGATGTACAGGATCCAGAGGCACAGTGATACCACCACTGGTATTCACTGGCAGATACACAAAGGAGGTGGGTATCACTATTTTGAAGCGGAACAGATCAACGAGCCCCTGCCGCTTACCCTGTTCATCGGCGGTCCACCTGCCCTGATGCTGTCGGCCATCGCGCCGCTGCCCGAGGACATCCCGGAACTGATGCTCACCTCCCTGTTACTGGGCTCCAAATTGCCAATGGTGAAGGATCCCCGCGGCGGCCATCGGCTGGTAGCCCAGGCCGAGTTTGCGGTCAAAGGCGTCGTACCCCCCGGGCTGCGCCATCCAGAGGGTCCTTTTGGCGACCACTACGGCTATAACTCACTCGAGCATGACTACCCGGTCTTTCAGGTTTCTCATCTCTACCACCGCAACAAGGCAATTTATCCGGCCACCGTGGTGGGTAGACCCCGACAGGAAGATTTCTTCATCGGCGACTATCTGCAGGACCTGCTCTCGCCACTGTTTCCTCTGGTGATGAAAGGGGTCAGGGAACTCAAAACTTTCGGTGAGACAGGATTTCACTGTCTGGCTGCGGCCCGGGTTGCTGATCGCTATCCCCGGGAAGCTTTCGCGGCCGGTTTGAGGATTTTGGGAGAAGGCCAACTGTCGCTCACCAAATTTCTAATTATCACCGACGGGACACCCGACATCACCGATTTCAAAGCGCTCTGGACCCATGTCCTCAAACGGGTCAACTGGGAGCGCGATCTATTTATTTTTGCAAACGTCTCTCAGGATACTCTCGATTACACCGGACCATCGGTCAATAAAGGATCAAAAGCCATGCTCATGGGGCTTGGCCCGGCCAAGCGCAGAAACCTGCCTGAATCATTCAGCGGCGATCTGCCGCACGGATGTGACAAACCGGTTGCCTACCTCCCCGGCACCCTCGTGGTCGAGGGTCCACCCTATGAACAGGATACCGAACTGCCGAACCGGCTGGCCAGCTCCGCCGATTTTGTGGACTGGCAGGTAGTTCTGCTGGTGGACGACAGTGCAGACGCTACCGTCTCCATGCAGGAATTTCTTTGGACATTCTTCACCCGCTTCGAGCCCGCTGCCGACATCCACGCCGCCTCCACTTCAGTCAGAAGATTTCACGTGGGACTGGCGCCCCCGGTAGTCATCGATTGCCGAATGAAACCCTGGTATACCGAAGTTCTCGAAGTGGACGCTCCTACCAAAGCGCGGGTGGATGAAAAATTTGACCGGATTATCCCCCGAAAATGGCGCTGAAGCCCACCATCAGGCTGCATAAATATCTCGCTGAATGCGGTATTGCTTCGAGGAGAAAGGCGGAACAGCTGATCAGCCAGGGAGATGTCAGCGTCGATGGCAAAACCATTACCGAAATGGGATTCAAACTCGATCCGGTACAGCAAAAGGTCCTTTTTCGCGGTGAGCTTGTCGTACCAAAGAAGACTCATACCTATATCCTGCTGAACAAACCCAAGGGGTATGTGACCACCATGTCCGATCCCCAGGGGCGGCCCATTGTCACCTCCCTGCTCAAAGACATTGAAGTCAGAGTTTTTCCGGTTGGCCGACTCGATATCGATACCGAGGGCGCGCTACTTCTCACCGATGACGGTGATCTGGCTCATAAAATCCTTCACCCACGCCATGAAAGCACAAAAACCTACGAGGCACTGGTAAAAGGTTTCGTTAACCAGGGAAATATCAGAAAATTGGAGCAGGGTATCGAAATTGACGGGAGAAAAACCTGGCCAGCAACGATCTCAAAAGTCAAAAAGCAGGGAGCGGCCTGCCGTTTGGTGATCTCCATTCATGAAGGCCGCAAGCGCCAGATACGAAAAATGTTCTCAGCCATCGGCCACCCGGTGATCAACCTGAAGAGAATTGCCTATGGTAAACTTCAGCTCGGATCACTGAAAAGTGGTGCCTATCGGATTCTTACATCGGAAGAGATTAAAAAAGTCCTGTTGTAGCTTTTTCCTTTACAAAAGACTAATTAGCTGATTAAATCTAGATAGTTACGTAATTGTTATCTGCGGCTTTAATTCTGGTTGAACTGCTAACTGTTTGTTATTTTTGCAGAAAGAGGAGTTTTGCGCTTGCAATTACAACCAGTTGAATTTATTCTTTATTTAGTTTTACCCGAGTGGGGCGTTTGTTCGCAGAAATCCCTGATAACGCATAGACCATTGCAGACAGGAGTATCCACATGAACAAATCGGAATTGATTGAGGCTTTGGCTCAGGACATCGGGATTCCTCATCGAGAAGCTGCAGCGATAACCAACACGGTAATCGACACCATGACGGAAGCCCTTGCTCGTGGTGAAAGCATCGAAATCAGGGGATTCGGAAGTTTCGTAATCAAACAATACGGTTCTTATGAGGGACGCAATCCCAAAACCGGCAGAAAAATAAAAGTAAGCCCCAAAAAACTTCCTTTCTTCAAAGTGGGTAAAGATTTACGCGAGCAGGTGAATAAAAATAAGTAAGAGAAGTTTTCTCACCCTCGCCCTCTTCTGATAGTAAATCACACTATCCGACCCACCAGGTCATAGATTTGCGCTTCGGTGATTTCTACCTCGACAATTTCACCGGAGCGCGTATCCCCCTCATTAATCAGTACACAGCCGTCAATATCCGGCGCCTGATATCGCGTACGGCCTTCCAGCAGCAGGTCTGTTTCCCGACTCACCCCTTCGATAAGAACCGGCTCAACCCTGCTTACGAATCGCCGCAGCCGCCGCTGGGATATTTCCGACTGCAGGGTAATAATTCTCGCGAGCCGTTCCCGTATCTCGTCTTCTTCGACCTGGAGGCTGAACCTTTCCGCAGCACTCCCCTCCTCGTTGGCATAAGCAAACACCCCCACATGATCCAGTTCGGTATCGCGTAGAAACGATTCCACCTCTTTTACGTCATCCTCGGTCTCACCGGGAAAACCAAGAAGCAGGGTGGTACGCAGCGCCGCATCCGGAATCCTTTTTCGTATTTCAGCGACGAGATCGACGGCCACCTCACGGTTGTAGCGCCGGTTCATGGCTTTTAGAATTTTCGTGCTGACATGCTGCAATGGAATATCAAGATATGGCACTATTCTGTCATTTTCAGCTATAATATCGATAAGTTCAGTACTTACTGTGGATGGATACAGATAGAGCAGACGAATCCAGTCCACCGAGGTCCTATCAAGCAGCTTTCGCACCAGTGACTCAAGCCGCCGCTCTCCGCACAGATCGGTGCCATAGGCGGTAAGATCCTGGGCCACCAGCGAAAGTTCTCTGACTCCTCCGTCAACAAGTGCCCTGGACTCTTCCACGAGATCCTCCTCGGATCTGCTTCTGAGCCGGCCTCGGATTGAGGGAATCATGCAATAGGAACAGCGGTTGTCGCACCCCTCGGTAATTTTCAGCCAGGCCCTGAAAAATGGTGTAGATCGCCGCCGCGGCAGTGCAGAAGTCATCAGGAACGGATCTCCTATCACCAGTGAGTCGGTTTCGATTCCATCGGCCAGCCTGTTCAGCAAGGGTGCCACCTGTACCACCCCCTCGGTGCCCACGAACAGGTCGACTTCTTCCAGTTCGGCCTCGAGCTTTTCCCGGTAGCGCTGGACCAGGCAGCCGATGACCACCAGCTTTTTACTGGGATCAGCAGACTTGTAGGTTGCCAGCTGGAGGATTTCCTCGATACTCTCCTCCACCGCGGGCTGAATGAAGCCGCAGGTGTTTATAAGCAGTACGGCTGCTTCCTCGGGTTCGTCGACCCCGTTCCAGCCGGCTTTTTCCAGGAGGCCGTACACCACCTCGCTGTCAACCAGATTTTTGGGGCAGCCGAGGCTTACCAGGTGAAATGTTCGATTCACGATAACGTCCCCTTCTGCAGGCTATGAGCCAACAACCGGTCGACGATGCGGCGGCTGGATTCGGTGAATTCGCGTCCCGCGAAACCGGGCCTCCAGTTCCTGGTCCAGAGCATATCAGAGACCACGAAGAGCGCCCCGAGACTTACCCGGCGACAGGCCGCGACCGTACACAACGCACTAAATTCCATATCTATACCGACGACACCATAGCGCTCCTGCAATTTAATGAGTTCCGACCTGCGTTCGCGATAGGGGGCATCGGTCGACCAGATGATACCCCGATGCAAATCGTCCCAGTTTTGGCGCGCAAATTTCTCGAGGTTTCGGGTAGCCTCACCCCCTGGAGTCGTCAGCTTACTTGTTGAGTAATAGCGGGAGACCCCTTCCCCGCACACCGCCCCCGTGGCCAGCACAATATCGCCAATCGACCAGGAGGGATCAAGCGATCCGCAGCAGCTGAGTACCCATATTTCCTCTACTCCGAGGACAATGAGTTTCTCCAAGACCAGCACCGCCGCTGCTGCCCCAAGCGCTGGCCCGGCCATACACAGGCTCCCGTTCCTGTCGACCAGCAGGGTCGTTTGATACCAGGATCTGCTCTCGCCGGTGAAGGGCTTGAAACAACCCAGTGCATAGTCGGCTTCTGCAGGATTGACGACCAGCAACGCTCGAGCCGGCAGGGGCTTCTCCTTTTTTCCCCGGCGGGGCTCGATTATCAGATCTGCTTCGTTCATTGTCGGGATAATAATGTTGGTATCGATTACGAGGAACTGGGGAAAATATAGGCGATTCTCGTCTTAAAGCAATCCAGTATGACCATCGCCAGTTGCTGAATGCGGTTAGTCAAGTGGCGCAGTGTGCATTAGCGAAAAGCCCCTAAAGCCAATGAAAACAAGCCAGAAGGGTTGCTCAGCAACCGGCTGTCATGGGCAGCGAAGCAACCTCCGTCAACCACCCCGGCAAAAAAAAGGGCCGCAGAATCTTCTGCGGCCCTTAGCTGCACCCGGCTGGGCGCGAAATACTAACCCGTTCTACATGAGTGGATTGGCGTAGAGCAGGATCAGCGAAATAACGAGTCCGTAAATAGCAACTGACTCGGCCAACGCCATACCGAGAATCATGAAAACCATCAGTTTCGGCTGTACCTCCGGATTACGGGCAAGACCGGTGGTGGCACCCTGGCCGACGAGACCGATACCGATACCAGCGCCCACGGCAGCGAGACCGATGGAGAGTGCAGCGCCGACACAAATCAATGCTAATTGCAGGTTACCTTCCATTTTGTTTTCTCCTTGTAAAAGTTAGTTTGTTTGGCCTTCTTCCTATAAAAATAGTTTATTTCACCAACAACCGTTGAACCGGATCAATGGGCGTGTTCCTGGGCTTGACCGAAGTAGACCACGGCAAGCAGAACAAAAACCATGGCTTGGACCAGCGAGACCAGTACACCCAGTAGCATGATCGGCAGGGGTGCAAAGAACGCTCCGGCCAGCATGAAAAGGATGCCCAGCAGCGTCTCTTTGGCCATGATGTTGCCAAACAGCCGAATGGACAGCGACAGCAGGCGGGCCAGGTTACTGATGATTTCGATGGGCAGCATCAGCGGTACCAGCCACCACATGGGTCCCATGAAATGTTTGTAATAGCTGAGTCCGTGTTCCCGAAAACCGATGAAATGGTGACTCACCCAGACGATGATGGTTAGTGCCAGCGTGGTGTTCAGACTTGAAGTCGGAGACATGAAGCCGGGAATCAGACCGATAAGGTTGGCCACTGCAATGTAGAGTCCGAAGGTGGTCAGCAAGGGGAAGAACTGATCGGTGAGTTTCCTGCCCATGTTATCTACGAAGAAGCTGTCCAGACCGCCGATAACGATTTCCCAGAAATTCTGGCCCTTGCCCGGTACCATTTCGAGATTGCTCACGGTCAGTTTGGCCACAAAGAAAAGAAAGGCCATGACCAGCCAGGTATAGGTCATATAGGGTGCACAAATCTGCTCCAGGAAGGTGTGCCCCACCGGTCCGTGTGGTACCGGCAGCCCCAGTGTTTCCAGAATAACGGAAATGAACAATATCGGATGTTCCATAACCTTTTTTTACCTCCCGCTGAAGTAGTATCCCCAGACGACTCCCAGTGCTGAAAGTGTGATGGTGAACACTACCGTTGTCAGCCCCAGAATCAGACCGAACACATTGATACTGCTAAATCTGATGAAGAAAAACAATACCAGTCCAATCAGTAATAACCGAAGCCAGAACTTTAAGATCAATCCTTTTTTTGTTATTTTAGCCTTCTCCGCCGGTTGCCCCTGCTGCTGTTCGAGAGTCTTGAAAAACCGCTGCACTTCCCGGGATGACACCAGAAAACTCGCGATTGAAATGACCCCGCCGACCAGAACCCCCCAGGCAAACGACCATGAACTTATCATCCATGATCCCAGCACCAGAATGGCCAGGTACAGCCAGCTCAGCGCCAGCATCCTGTTCAGGGACAGCTTCTCTTCCACCGTTATTCTTCCGGATCGGTTTTGTCCTTCTCCAGATCCTTGCTGCTTTTCCAGAGAATATCAAACAGACTCTTGAAACCGGCGGCTATCCCGAATGCCAGCCCGATAAAGGTAAACCAGGGAGCCGTGCGACCATCGAACACTTTCTGGTCCAGCAAAATCCCTCCACCCATACCGAGGAAAATCGAAGCGACGAAGGTTATGCCGATGTGCCCGTAATGCCCCAGAAGAAACATCATTTCTTTCTTGAAATCGGACATCTTTGTCACCCCGTCAAAACACTGGAAATCGTGCCTCGAATTCCAAAGCGTTTGGTAGCACGCCTCCTGCTCAAAGTCAATGGATTTTTTACTTTTCCGCTATTTTTTTGAATGACCATTCAGTCATTTTTTCCAGCTTTTTCAACTCCTCCGGACCATGGGCGGAGGAGATGAACGCCACTTCAAACTGTGACGGCGCGAGATAGATTCCCTGGGACAGCATATTACGGAAATGTTCACCATACCGATCGGTGTCAGCCGACATCGCCGAGTCAAAATCAACCACCTCCTGATCGGTAAAAAAAGCGGTCATCAGCGATCCGATATGGTTGAGCTTGACGGCCAGTCCAGATTTTACGCCAATCTCTTTCAAGCGGCCGGCGCAGTCGGACGCTTTTCCGTTCAGTGTTTCATAAAAACCGGGTTCTTGAAGCATCTTCAGGGTGGCAATACCGGCAGCCATGGCCAGGGGATTGCCGGACAGCGTCCCGGCCTGATAGACCGGGCCGTCGGGAGCAATCTGGTCCATAATGTCAGCCCGTCCCCCATAGGCCCCGACCGGCAGCCCGCCTCCGATAATTTTGCCGAGGCAGGTTAAATCGGGGGTGATACCGAAATATTCCTGAGCTCCGCCATAGGCCAACCTGAAACCGGTGATCACCTCGTCAAAGATCAGCACGATGTCCCGTTCCCTGGTGAGCGAGCGTACCCGCTCCAGAAAGGCGCGTTCCGGTACAACACAGCCCATATTCCCCGCCACCGGCTCCATTATTAGGCAGGCAATGTCGAGGGAATCGTCGAGCAGCGTCTTCTCCAGCATGCCCATGTCGTTGTAGGCGATCGAAACGGTGTTTTTGACGATATCTTCAGGGACGCCGGGACTTCCGGGAATACCAAGCGTGGCGACCCCCGATCCGGCTTTCACCAGAAAAGAATCGGCATGGCCGTGATAGCAGCCGTCAAATTTGACCACGACATTTTTACCGGTGAACCCGCGGGCCAGTCGAATGGCGCTCATGGTCGCCTCGGTCCCTGAATTTACGAACCGCACTTTCTCGATGGAAGGAACTGCCTCGACCACCATCGATGCAAGGCTGATTTCCGACGGTGTCGGAGCCCCGAAACTGGTTCCATGGGCCGCCGTTTTTTCAACCGCTGCGACAATATCCGGGTGGGCATGTCCGCCAATCATCGGGCCCCAAGAGCAAACGAAATCGATATACTCGTTGCCATCCACATCAGTCACCCGCGCCCCTTGGGCACTGCTGATAAAAAGCGGCTCGCAGCCGACCGAGCGGCAGGCCCGGACCGGGCTGTTAACTCCCCCAGGAATTACCTGGCAGGCCTTTTCGAACATCTGTTGTGATTGCGCTCTGTTCATATTCTCTGCTCCTATTGCTGTCTGGCAAACGACACATTGCCACCTGCTTAAACTAGATAGTTGTAATTATTTTAATTGTTTATACCTCAATCCCCAGGCGGTGCACGAAGGGCCACTATATCATGGCCGTCTTTTCATTGTCAAACCCGTCGTCACCCTTGATCTTTAATGATTTATGCACAAAGTACCATCCAAATTGAATGGACGCCACGCGGGCTCCCAGTTTTTGCTTGTCAGTAAGACGGTCAGAAGGTAAACTGGACGAGCCTGAATAGGTCTGTCAGGTCTGCGATAACCACCTGAATATAATATTAAATTCACCCCTAAGGAGAGATAATATGGCCAGCGATAAAGTCCAGCAATTAAATGATGCCGAATTTGACTCAGCCATAGGCTCTGAGCAACCTACCCTGGTCGATTTCTGGGCTCCTTGGTGCGGTCCATGTAAAGCGATTGGCCCGGTCGTCGAAGAACTGGCCGAAGAATACGAAGGCAAGATCTCCATAGCCAAGATGAATGTCGATGACAATCCCGTTACGCCCGGCAAATTTGGAATCCGTGCGATACCCACCCTCATCCTCTTCAAGGGCGGCGAAGTGGTCGATCAGATTACCGGTGCTGTCGGCAAAACCCAGCTCGTCGATCTGATCAACAAAGCCCTCTAATTTTATTGAGGGAATTCATATTATTACCTTATGACAATTGAAAAAAGCCATTACGAGCTGATCATTCTGGGTGCAGGCCCGGCAGGACTTACTGCCGGGCTTTATGCATCAAGAGCACGTATCGATCACGTGCTGATCGAAAAAGGAGCGCCGGGGGGACAGGTGCTTACCACCGACTGGGTCGATAACTATCCAGGTTTTCCCGAAGGAATTTCGGGGTTCGACTTGAGTGACAAGATGACTGCCCATGCCAAACGGTTCGATGTCAACATTATGACCAAGGAAGTCGCCTCGGTCGAACTTGAAGATCCCGACGCCAAGCGCATCGTTTTCGGCGATGGGTCCGCGATCACCTGCGATGCCTTGATTATCTGTACCGGCGCCAGCCCCAATAAGCTCGGCATCCCCGGGGAAGCTGAATTAGCCGGTAAAGGAGTTTCCTATTGCGGTACCTGTGACGCCCCGTTTTACAGGAACATGCACGTCGCCGTAATCGGTGGCGGCGACACGGCAGTCGAGGAGGCTGACTATCTGACCAGGTTTGCCTCCAAAGTGACGATCGTTCACCGACGCGACGAACTGCGTGCCATCAAAATCCTGCAGGAAACCGTCTTTGCCAATAAAAAAATCGATTACGTCTGGAATTCCCGGGTGACCTCTATTGAAGGCGACAAAGAGGTGGAAAGGCTGCAGTTGGTCGACAATGACGGCAACACCTCGGCGCTTGAAGTTCAGGGTGTTTTCATACTCATCGGCATTACCCCGAACAACGAAATGCTGCCCCTTGAACGGCTTGAAGCCGACGAATGGGGTTTCATCCCCACCGACGGCGAGACCCTCACCTCAATTCCCGGCGTGTTCGCAGCCGGAGATATCCGTAGCAAACTCATGCGTCAGGTCGTCAACGCCTGCGGTGAAGGGGCGAACTCGGTGGTCGCAGCAGACCATTATCTGAAAACCAAGTCTGAAAATTGAGACAGACCCTCCCATGATTGAAGGAAAATGCGCTCCTACCATGTCCGGGAGCCGGACATGCTATGTTTCATTGATGGTGATATTCTCCCTGCTCACCCTTACCTCAGGCTGTGCGAAAATGAAAGAGACGCTTCGGCTCGAAGAAAAGGCCGAAGTTTCGCTGCCGGCCGAGCAGTTGATCATCAAAGGAATGGAAGAATTCAATATCGGCAAGTATTTTCTGGCAATCGAGTATTTCAACGAAATACTCGACCGCTACCCCTTCAGCCCCCAGGCACCGCTTGCGGAGCTCAAGGCAGCGGACAGCAACTATTATATGGAGCGCTACGAAGAAGCGCTGGTGCTGTACAGGGAATTTGAAGAACGTCACCCGACCAACGAGGCGATCGCTTACGTAATGTATCAGAAGGGAATGTGCAGCTATAACCGGATCGACCGGATCGATCGGGATACCTCCGGTGCGATCGAGTCGATCCAGGCGTTCGAGGAACTGCTCCGGGCCTTTCCCGACTCACCTTACACCAACGAAGCCAAAGCCCGCATCCAGGCCGCCACGCAGTTTCTGGTCAACCACGAATTCAGCGTGGTTGAGTTTTATCTGCGCACCAAGA
>JABDQA010000161.1 GCA_013042475.1 Desulfofustis sp. | reverse complement strand
CACGGCACTCGTGGCTGTCGACACCATCACCGGTCCCAGAATCGAAAAGTATCTGCTCGAGAAAAAACGTAAGAAAGTTCTCGAGGCCCTGGTAATTCCCTACGAGGCAGATAATGTCGAAGCAGTGTTCACCAGCAATGTAACGGCCGAAGAATTCGATGGAAAAACCATCTACACCGCCCAGGACGGCAGCATCGCTTTCGAATTCGCCGGCCCGGCCTCCCAGGGACCGATGAGCGGCGTCATCGCTTTGTCACCGGACAAGGAAGCCCTCAAAGGAATCGCCATCATTCAGCAGAGCGAGACACCTGGATTGGGAAGCCGCGTGCTGGATCCTGAAAACCTTGCCAATTTCAGGGACAAGAAAGTGGTTCCCGAGCTGCTGATCGTCGCCTCCGGTACCGCCTCAGCCGACAATGAAGTCGATGCGATCACCGGAGCGACCCTGACCTGCAAGGCTCTGGAGAAAAATATCAACAGGAATGTCCAGAATACCAAAACTCTCATCGGTCAATAGAACATGAATCTAAAAGAGATTTTCGGAAAGAAAGGCGCCAAGGTCATCAAGAACGGGGTCTGGCGGGAACATCCGATCAGCTCGGCAACGCTTGGCATCTGTTCCGCCCTGGCCATATCCAACAAGGTGGAAAATGCCATTGCGATGAGCGCCGGTGTTATTTTTGTTCTGATCATTACCGCCATCATCATCTCTGTGTTGCGGAAGATCATTCCATCCCGGGTCCGTATTATCATCTACATGATCACCATTGCCGCCGGCGTGACCATTGTAGACCTGGTGCTAAAAGCCTATTTCCCGACCATCAGCGAAGCCATGGGCCCTTACGTACCGCTGATTATTACCAACTGTATGATCATGGGAAGGGCTGAGGCCTTCTTCGTGCAAAACCCACCCAAACTGTCGTTGATCGATGCCCTGGCCAATGGACTGGCCTACACCTATACTTTGATGGCCATTGCTATTTTCAGGGAGATTTTCGCATTCGGCACCCTGCTGGGTGTGCGTGTCACCCCGAGCGGCTGGGTGGATTGGGTGGTGCTGGCCGCTCCGGCCGGGGCCTTTTTCGTGCTGGGTGTGTTCCTCTGGATAACCAGAACCGCGGCGGGAGTGGAACCGCCGAAGAGCAGCTGATTGCTTATCAACAACTAAGACAAGCAGAAAGGCGATATCATGGGCGAAACATCGTTATTATCAATTTTCATCACCGCACTGCTGATCCAGAATGTGGCTCTTTACTACCTGCTGGGCATGTGTCCGTTCGTTGCCCTGTCCAGGAGTCTGACTACCGCCTTCGGCATGGGGGCGGCGGTCATCTTCGTGGTGACCCTGACCTCGTCTGCCAATTGGGTCATCTACCAGATCCTCGAGGCCACTGGCAGCCAGATCATCCAGTATATAGTCTTTATCATTGTCATCGCCGCCTGTGTGCAGCTGGTGGAGATGATCATGGAACGTTTCTTTCCGGCCCTGCAGGCGTCGTTCGGAATTTTCCTGCCGCTGATCACGGTGAACTGCACGGTGCTATTCATCTCGCTGAAGGCTACCACGGTGGACAACCTGTCCTACATCCAGACAGTGGTTTATTCGATCTCGGCTGCCATCGGCTTCTGGCTGGCGATGATCATGGTTGCCGCCATTTATGAAAAGCTCGATCTCATCGGCAAGGTGCCCAAAGGACTGCAGGGTCCCGGCATCATAATGATTATCACCGGCATCATCGCCCTGGCCTTCATGGGGTTCAGCGGTATGGTCTGAGGAGCTGTTGAAAAGAACAAAGATGATTTATACGTAACCACCAACACCTGAACTCAAGGGAGCCCCAGCGGAATAATTATGGAGACGCTAATTCCCATAGGGATTATCACCGCGATACTGTTTAGCCTCACCGTTATCCTGTTAATAGCCGACAAGTTTCTTGTCTCCTATGGAGATTGCAAAGTCTCCGTTTCAGACGAGGAGGGTGATCGCGAATTCACCGTTCAGGGCGGCTCGACACTGCTGTCCATCCTGATTGACCAGGGTATGGAAATCCCCGCATCTTGTGCGGGAAGAGGCAGCTGCGGCTTCTGCAAGCTGAACGTTAAAAGCGGTGGCGGCGATATATTACCCACCGAGGAAATGTTCATCACCAAGGAGGAGCAGAAGACCGGTACCCGTCTTGCCTGCCAGGTCAAGGTCAAGGACGATATCGAGCTCTTTGTACCCGACCTGATCAATACGGTAAAGGGTATGGCAGAGAGCGATTCCTTTGACACCAGAACGAAATGGACCTTCGAGCGCGAGGGCCAACTGCTGGTGGAAGAAGACAAGAAAACCACCAGGCTTGACCGGAAACAGAGGAATCAGGTGCTGGATATCGTCGACAAGCACAGAGATAACCCGGGGCCGATCCTGCCCATTCTCCACGATGTCAACACGACCTTCAAGTACCTGCCGGAAGGGGTGCTCCGCCTGGTCTCCAAAGAGATGGACATGCCTCTTTCCAAGATCTTCCGGATTGCCACCTTTTACAATCTGTTCAGTCTTGACCCGGTAGGCAAATATAAAATCACCGTCTGCACCGGAACTGCATGCCATGTCCGCGGAGCCGAAGGCATTATCGAGGCTTTCGAGCCTGAACTGGGCATCAAGTGCGGCGAAACCACAGAAGACATGATGTTCACCCTCGAGGAAGTGAGGTGCATCGGCTGTTGCGGACTTGCACCGGTGCTCACGGTCAACGAAAATGTACAGGGTCCGATGACCAAAAAGAAAGTCCCCGAACTGGTAAAAGAGTACAAAGAATAATACGCATAATAAAGTCTACTCAGCAACAGCTCATGGAACAGGAAACTATCACACGCGTGGCATCGATTAAAGAGCCGTCTGAAGTGGCGGCGATCAGGGAGCAGTGCAAGGCCGCTTTAGAGCGTCGGAAAATCTGTTTCCGTGTCTGTGCAGGTACTGCCTGTATCGCCGGCGGCTCCCTGGAAGTTTATGAAGAGTTGAAAAAACAGATTCAGCAGCGGGGTATCAACGTCGACGTTGAACTGCTCTTTGAGGGCGGGGAAACCGAAGCTGGGGCCAGTACAAGCGGCTGTCACGGTTTCTGCCAGATGGGACCGCTGGTGCGCGTCGAGCCCCAGGGTACCTTTTACAACAAGGTGAAAGTCGAAAACGTACCCGACATCATAGCTGCTACCCTTGAGGAACAGGGGGTTGTCGAAGACCTGCTGTTCGAAAATAAGGACGGCAGCCGAGCCACGATCGAGAAAGAAGTACCGTTTTATGCCGGCCAGAAGCGCATCGTACTAGGGGGCTGCGGTACCATCAATCCCGAAGATATTCGCAACTATTTCGCCGTCGACGGTTATAAGGCACTGGCCAAATGCTTGACCGAAATGACCCCTGAAGATGTGGTCGAAGAGGTCAAAAAATCGGGTCTCAGAGGCCGCGGCGGCGGCGGTTTCCCCACCGGCCGTAAATGGGAGTCGGCGCTTAAAGCTGTCGGTCGGCCCAAATATATCATCTGCAACGCCGATGAGGGCGATCCCGGCGCCTTCATGGACCGCTCTCTGATCGAGGGCAATCCCCAACTGGTGATCGAGGGCATGATCATCTCCGCCTACGGCGTCGGCGCAAAGTATGGCGTCGTGTACGTCCGAGCGGAGTACCCGCTGGCCGTCACCAGGCTATTCAAAGCCATTGACCAGGCCCGGGAGTACGGCCTGCTGGGTGAGAATATCATGGGCACCGGCTTCGATTTCGATATCGAAGTGTTCCAGGGTGCCGGTGCCTTTGTCTGTGGTGAATCGAGCGCCCTGCGCGCCTCGATCGAGGGGCTTCCCGGCGAACCCACGGCCAAGTACGACCACGCCACCGACAAAGGTTTATGGGAAAAACCCACCGTACTCAACAACGTCGAATCCTTTGCCAACATACCAATTATCATCAACCACGGAGCAGACTGTTATGCTTCGATGGGTACAGAGAAGAGCAAAGGGACCAAGGTCTTCTCGCTGGTTGGAAATATCGTCAACACCGGTTTGATAGAAGTGGAGATGGGCACCACCCTGCGCAAGATCATTTTTGAAATCGGCGGCGGCATTCCCGATGACAAGCCGTTTAAAGCGGTACAGACTGGCGGCCCCTCAGGCGGTTGTCTACCAGCCGACAAGCTCGATATGCCTGTTGATTTCGACCAGCTCACAGAGGCCGGATCGATGATGGGATCGGGCGGCATGATCGTCATGGACGAAGGTGCCTGCGTGGTCAACGTTGCCAAATATTTTATCGAATTCTGCAACGATGAATCGTGCGGCAAGTGTATCTCCTGCCGCGATGGTTCTGCGGCTCTGCTCAATATTCTTGAGCGAATCTGTGAGGGGGAAGGCAGAGAGGAAGATCTGGAAACCATGGAAGACCTCTGCCACGCCATCGACGACGCCTCCATGTGCGGTCTCGGTACTTCACTGCCCAACCCGGTTTTGAGTACTCTGCATTATTTCAGAGATGAGTACCTGGCCCATATCAAGGACAAGAACTGCCCCGCCAAGGTATGCAAGCCTCTGTTTACCTACGAAGTGATCACCGATAATTGCAAGATGTGCGGCCTGTGCTTTCGCAACTGCCCCTCCGATGCGGTTATCTGGAAGAAGAAAGAAGTTGCCGAAATCATACAAGATAAATGTGTAAAATGCGGTATTTGCAAAGAAGTGTGTAAGTTCGATGCCGTAGAATAATAGAGGAAATAATAGATGGTTACATTCACGCTCAACGGCACAGAATTAGAAGTAAAAGAAGGCACCACCTTGCTGGAGGTCGCCCGCGATCAGGGAATCGAGATTCCGACTCTTTGCTATCACGAGGAGATGTCAACTTACGGTGCCTGCCGTCTCTGTCTGGTGGAAGTCGTCAGACGGGACTGGCCCTCTATTCAGCCGGCCTGCCTCTATCCCGCCCGGGAAGGTATCGAGGTAAATACCGATACCGAACGGGTGCGCAAGTCGCGGAAAATTCTGCTCGAACTTTACCTGGCCCGGTCACCCGAATCCCAAGTAATTATTGACCTGGCCAAGGAATACGGAATCAGAGACACGCGCTTCAAGCTCAAGGAAAGCGAGCGAAGCGAATGCATTCTCTGCGGGCTCTGCGTAAGAGCCTGCGCCGAAATTTCCAAGCGCCACGCCATCAGCTTCGCCCATCGGGGCAGTAAGCGAATGATTCAGACACCTTTTGAGGAACTGGCAGACACCTGTGTGGGCTGCCAGGCCTGTGCCTTTGTCTGCCCGACGGGTGTCATCAAGATAGACGAGGCAGACTAAGACCGCCATCTCCGATAAAACCCCTGTTTCTGCCTTTGTGTTCCCACAGTCTCAGCAGATCAGGGGTTAATTCTTTATAGAATTCTAATATAACTAGCAAAACAAAGTCTGGCATACCATGGCGACGGACCATCCAATGAGGAGACCGGCTGCTCTTGGCATGCTGATTGACTAATGACTGCTGGCTGCATATAAGTTTATCTATATTTGCATTTCATTGACATTGATGTAACTTCATACCCGCTGGCAATACAGGTTGGAAAAGTTGCGGGTCTTACCGAAACACTCGGGTTGCCATCGGCGATTGCGATCCGGATTTCATTCCACCCACCCACTCTCAGCTACGAGTACCGCCGCTATGGATCAAAAGCATCTGCAAAACAATCAAGACAGCCAGGACGATCTTCTCGGAAGCCCCTCAGCAGTGATGCCAAAGACTGACGCAAGAATCAGTATTGAGTACGAGGAGGGAGAATTACGAGGGGCCTGCACCATGAAAGTGATGTTTGATGACCTGCTGATCTGCAAGTTTGAGCATCATAACCCGGATGGCCTGGCGGCTTGTGTACGACGAGCCGCAGACGCGGTTGAACTGAGTGAATGGGCAGAGAAAGTGTTGCGCGATGATGCCAAGGGAGGCTGATTCGCCTTAACAGAGGGTAATGCAATGATTATACACCAGCGTGAAATCTCCTACACCAGTGACTACCAGACATTTTTTGAAGCACTCGTTAAAGCCAAAATGCATATCGAAAAGCGGTTTCCTGAAGTTTCGGTGGAACTCATGTACAACCTTGCAGGCGAGCGCGGCTTCGCAACAATTCAGACCCGCTACCCCTCCCTGGCTGACTACGAGAGAATCGATTCCGAAATGGATCAGGACGAGGAGCTTATGAAGCTTCTCGAGGACCTCATCGGCTCTACCGGCAATCTGCCAATCGACCAGTTCTACCGGGTGATCAAATAGTCCGGGCGATACTGTTCTACCGTTACTGTAGAGCACAATTGAAAGCTGCCGTTCAAGCTTTGTTTCTACAACTCACGAGTCTGTGAAAAGAGGAGATTTACCGGAACAACTGGCGGAAGTGCATGGGAATCGAACCCACCTAGCAGGCTGTTAACCCGCTACACCGGATTTGAAGTCCGGGAGGGCCACCAGTGCCCTATCCACTTCCATCCATGAACATCAGTGGACTAATTTAGAATAATTAATTTCCATCCTATAACGCTACATTTTACTCTAAAATCGAGACGTGCGAGAAATTTAACCACAGGTATATAGTTGATATTCAATGGATTAAATTTCAAATTCGTCGAAGACATTGGGCAAAATGGCCGCGTTTCAGGGGAAACTAATTAATATTGACCCCAAAAGCAACTTATTATTATAATGGTCTATTTGTAGACAGTAGCTCATTATATTATCAAATATAGCGTTCATAGGATTTTATGCAGTGTGAAAGACTCTTGACCCTGTCCAAGCATTGGTACCTCCACGTCAAGGAAGAAACCATGGCACCGGCCCGAATGGTCCAGTTTATCAAACAGCATGTAGACGCTTGTCCCGTGTGCCTGAAAGATCCTGACATCGAGGACGAGATCGAGAAAATCACCGAGATCATCCTTCCCGAATCAAAAATTCCAAAGGCGGTCCGACTCAAGCAGGAAGCCGAAGAGGCGGAACGGGAACAGGCCGAGGCTGAAGATAAGGACGACACCGCTCCTGAAACTGAGGGGAGCAGTGACGAGGATTTCAAAGAAGATGATGAGGAAGAACCGCTCCCTTCATAAGACTCCAATTATTGATTTTCAGCCTGACTATACTCAAAAGTTATCTACCAGCGCTCCCGCTGCCTGATCTCACCACCATTTCTATCCCTTACCGCTGGCGCCGATGTTGCTGAATCCAACGCAAGGTTAGAAAACCCCATGGACTCAATGCAATTCAATCCCTTCGAAGATCGACTCAGCAGAGACATCCGCAACGATCTTTCAGAAACGGTCATCGAATTGCTTGAGAGCGGATCGATTACCGGTGCAGAAGAGGTCGCCGCCGGTTACCGAAGGCAAAACCTTGCTGCACAATATCTTCAATATATCGATGAACGTCTCAAGCGCTATGGCCTTGCGCTTGAAATCTTATCTGAAGAATGTGGTCTGCTCGACCAGGCAGCCGTGTTCTGGGACCTTGAATTGTTTTTCGAAGTTCACGAGATACTGGAGCCAGCCTGGATGGAAGCAAAGGGCGACCAAAAGAGACTGCTGCAGGCCTTGATCCGGGCAGCCGGTGTTTATATCAATCTGGAACTCGGCTACGAGCAGAGAGCCACGAAGATTAGCACCAAGGCGCTGCCGGTGATCAAGGAATTGAAACGAGAACTCATTGGTTCAATTGATGGGGAGGCGCTTGTCGCAGCGCTTGAAAGACTCTCTGTTGAGCCTCCCCGTCTGCGAATGCGCTAAAGCGCGTGCGGACAGTCTTGAACGGTCCGCACGCGGAATCCATAAAGTTAGAGAAGCCCGGTAACTGCCTTCCTGATCGAAGCGGGGTCGCACCCCTGATGATCAATCTGCTCACCCAGGCCGCCCCTGCCTTCCTTTGAAGTGCCGATATGTCCATATCTGGGGGTGTAGCCATTTGCCAGCAACCACGTACCATAGCGGCTGCCCAGCCCGCTTTTGGTCGACTGACTCTCGACCACCAACACGAAGGGGCTGGCTCCAGCCACAGCAAGCATTTCTTCATCGACCACATTGAGCGTCGGCTTATTGATCAGACCGACATCGATACCTTCTTTCTTCAGGGTCTCAACCGCATCGAGACAACGGTAGAGCATCTCGCCGTAAGAGACGATATAGCCAGCCGAACCTTCGCGGATCAATTCGTCCCTGCCCGGTTCGAAGTGATATTCGTCGCCGTAGAACTGATTACCCTCTGGGTCCTCTATGAAGGGTGTTGCCGAGCGGGTGGAGAAAATGAAACGCAATCCCGGATCGTTAAATATCACCGGCAGCATGGCCCTCAGCTGATTGGCATCGGCGGGAAAATAAAGCCTGGTGGTATCGCCATCTGCGAGCCCATTGTCGGCGAAGAAGTTGTTGATCCCGAAATGACAGGTATTGTCCGCCATATCATCGACCCCGGCATGGGAGAAGTGAGCTAATACGTTGGCTCGATTCAGGCGGGCCATGGTGATCTCTGATACCACCATCTCGAGAAAAGCTGAGAAAGTACCAAAGATTCCCTGGCGGCCGGGTTCTGAACCGAAGCCGGCGGCCACCGAGTAATTGTTGCGCTCCATGATGCCGCCTGAAACATAAACCTCGGGGTGATTCTTGCGAATATGGTGAAGACCGCAGGATCCTTCAAGATCCGAGTCGACAACGATGACCTTCTTGGTCGGATCGTCCATGGTATCGAGAAGCTCGCAGATAATTTTACCAAAATCATCGCGACACTTGCCGGTTTCGGCTGTGGAACCCTGATAGGTCGGCTTGTCCTTCGCTACAGTGGTTTCCTTCAACATGACAACTGCTTCATCACGCCCTCTGGACTCCAGATATTCGATGGCAAAATCGACCGGAATCACGTCATGTCCTTTGGGCAGTCCCTCTATGCCGGGAACGGCGGGGGCCATTTTTCTCTTGTTGATCAGGGCAACGGGACCAGGACTCGTAAACGCCGATCCAATCCTGGCAAACAACTCATCAACATTCTCGCCGTCACCTACATTGACCTCAAGTCCATGACCAGTCAGCGTTTTTGCCGTATCAAATCCTTTCAAATAATGGCTCGGATGACCGGCGATGGTGACGTCGTTATCATCGATTAGCAATTTGACGTTCAGCCCCCGAGCCACTGCATAACGGGCAGCTTCGGCATCGTCACCCTCCTGCTGGGAACCGTCGCTGCCGAACATAACCACCGTTTTGTCGCGATCAGCCTCAGCGACGCCATTTATGTAACTCCAGAGATGGCCGAGCCGGCCTGAACTGAAAAACACGCCTGCCTCCTCATCCCTTTCCGGGTGGCCGTAGAGACCATGGCCAAATTGACGATAGTGGAGCAGATCTTCAAACGTCTTCTGGCCGTTGAGTGCGGCCATCATATACTGGATGGCGACCCGATGGCCGGCTTCGTCGAAATAGACCGGATACACATTGGAACCACCTTTCATGAATCCATCCACAATCAGAATTTCAGGCACGATGTCATAGGCACCGCCGGTGTGTCCACCAAGCCCTTTGACGTTTGCCAGGGCGGTAAAGAAGACCAGGCTGTCGCGCACCAGTTGAATGTTATTTTTCAAGGTGTCCCGCTGATCATCGGTCAAGCTGCTTTGGGCTGTTGAAAATTCGAGCGGTTTATAGCCGCTGAAGTCAATGGGAAATGTCATAACTCCTCCACAAAATATATGCTTTTGTAATAGAAGGGCGGTTTAAGAGGTAGATTATAGCCTGGTCGCACCCCATCTCATCTTGTTGCTCAATACAGAAGTGTCCTACCATATTCGAGATTGGTGTCGAAAACCACAAACTTTTATCGGTGGGGACGCAATACCCATCGTGTTCCGCATCGCACATCATCTCTCGTAAGCGACCAGGGATACGATGAAAAAATAGTGTCGCCAGGGTCAAAGGGATACGATGGAGTTGTATCCCCTTTTTTCATCCGGATGGATCGGACTGAGGACGCTATGAATCAAGTGCCCCCCAGAAATTATAGAAACGCATAAGTTCGGAGCGAAGCCTGAGCGGATCTGCCAGGGCAAAATAAATTGGTGTACCGGGAAACGCCTGAACCAGTTTAAACAGATCCAGGCGCGACACCACACCGATCATAGGATACCCCCCGGTGGTTTGACGTTCCTTCAATAACACTACCGGCGCCCCGTCGTTGGTAATTTGCACTACGCCCAGCGCCACCGGTTTGCTGAGGATGTCGCCCTGTCCCCAGACTATTGGAGGGCCCTCAAGGCGTATACCGGTGCGATCAATCCTGGTGGTAACCGTGTACTCACTCGACAGAAACATCTGCTTTGCCTCGTCAGGAAATGAGTCGTGATCGTAACCTGGCATGATACGTAACGTGAGCGGCCTGTCGAATTGCGGAATCTGGTCAGGCGGGGTTGATAGAGTCGGGCACAACGGTCGATCAAGAATCGTTGTCAGCTCATCCCCTACTGCGAGTTTTCGTCCCTGATAGCCACCGAGTTGCTCTCTTTCCACGGTTGAAGCGCTGTTGAAACAAAGATCAATCTCAAGGCCGCCCTTCACCGCAAGATAACCGTATATTCCGTTTCCTCTGGAATTATTTATTTCCAGCAACTTACCAGGCATAAGGACAAAACTCTGCCAGGGAGACAGGGGTATTTTGTTCAGCGTGGCGGACATATCTGCCCCGGTGAGAGCCATTGTAACCGGTACATCGGTTGTGATGCTGAAAAGACCGGTAATAATCTCGATCACGGGAGTAGCGAGATCATTACCAACTAGATAATTGGCCCGGAAGAACGAATGTTCATCGGCAACACCACTCTGGGCAAGGCCCATGTGTTGGGTTTGCCGGCGCCCCATATCCTGGATGGAGGCAAAAAAATCTGCTCTGGTAACTGTTAATTTTGCCATTTTTCTAGCAGCCTGAAATATTCTTCTTTATCAATCGGGTTGAAACGCACCTGGTCACCGGCCCTGACCAGGGTGGGGTTATCCTGGTCCTCTGGGGTAAAGAATGGAATCGGACAGCGTCCAAGAATGTGCCAGCCCCCAGGCATTGCAAGAGGATAGACGCAGGTCATAAAATCGGCGACCGCAATGGAGCCCACAGGCATTTTGGTTCGCGGGGACGATCGTCGCGGCTGCCTTAAAGGTTCGGGAACATCACCCATATAGGCAAATCCGGCACAAAACCCCATGGCGTACACACCATAGGTCTGGGCTGAATGCAGACGAACGACCTCGTCTATGGAGATTCCTCCCTGCTGAGCAATATCAGGCAGATCTTCACCGAATTCCGGATCATAGCAGGCCGGAACTTCGATGAGTCGAGGATCTCCAAGCTCTTCACCCTGATGTTCCAGTTTCTGAAGGCATTGGGCTATTACCGATTCCGGATTTTCCATATCTCTAAAAGATATTGCCGAAAGAGTTACCAGCAGATCTGCAAACACTGGTACAATATCGACCCATTGGTCGTCAAAGGCTTCCCTGAGCAACTGGGCTGCAATTCCCAACTTTGCCGATTCCGGCAGAGAACTTTTGTCCCCGGGGAAACGAATGAGAAAGCTGAATTCAGAGAGAACTTCAATTTTCATATGAGTCCACCAGTTTCCTGAGTTGTGAAATCACTGAAATACTCGATTCCGAGTCGCCGTGGACACAGAGCGCATCCACAGGAAATTCGAGCCTCATGCCATCTGATGAGATGATGCAATGCTGTTCGCACAGAGTCTGAGCCTGTTTGATTACCTCATCACTGCCGAGCACCGCACCTGAGAGATTTCTTTTTCTCAAACTGCCATCAGACTCATAGGCACGATCGGCAAATGCCTCCCAGAGCAGATTAATGCCATTTTCCCTGGCAAGCTTTTCATGGTGCTGCCAGCGAGGAGTTGCCTGGATCATGACAGGTATATCGGCATCATAGCTGACCACGGCCTGAAAAACTGCAGTCAGCACGACTTCATTCTCCATCATTGTATTGTACAGGGAGCCATGTGGCTTGACATATCCCAACCGAGTTCCGGCAGCCATGCAGAACGCCGCCAAGGCACCTGTTTGATAGATGATGGTGGTGCGCACTTCATCGGCAGTATAATTGATAGCGCGTCGCCCAAATCCCTGTAAATCAGGATAGCCTGGGTGGGCTCCAATGGTAACTCCGTATTTGAGTGCCAGAGCCACCGTTTTTTCCATGACCATGGGGTCGCCGGCATGTGCTCCACAGGCAATATTAGCCATGTGCACATACTCCATGACCTGCTCATCCCGGCCTATTTTATACGCGCCAAAGCTTTCTCCCATATCGCAATTGAGTTTCATATTCAATTACCCAGTCTGAAAGTTAGGAATCGATAGTGGGGACCCAATTGAATTGCGTCCCTATTTAGTTCCCTTGCCAATCTCAAAAAGAGTCTCCGGGACCCAAGGGGTATTGTGTCAACCCATCAATGATTATTATAAACTGAAACTTTGCGCTTGTCTTGATTTCAGCGACTATACGATTGAACCATTTCAGATTTGTGCTAGGATATGTTTTCCATATGGGAACTTTCCCGCGTATTTCCAAACCTCAACCGAAAAGGAGTGTATTATGAATAGCCTCACCAGATTGTTCTACCTCACGCTCGCTACTTTATTCGCAGCAGGCCTGGCTACCAATGCGCTTGCCGAATCCTGGGATATGCCAACTCCCTATCCTGACAAGACCTTTCACACGGTAAACATCATCCAGTTTGCCGAGGATGTAAAACAGGCCACAGGCGGCAAACTGGAAATCAAAGTCCACTCGGCCGGGTCGTTGTTCAAACATCCGGAAATAAAAAATGCGGTTCGCGGTGGCCAGGTACCCATTGGGGAGTTTTTCCTGTCCCTGCTTTCCAACGAGAATCCTGTATTTGGTGCTGACTCTCAGCCATTTCTGGCAACTAACTACAACGAAGCCAAGAAACTTTGGGATGTGCAAAAACCGATCATCGCCCCGTTGCTTGACAAACAGAAGTTAATGCCGCTGTTCTCTGTGCCTTGGCCACCCCAGGGGCTTTACACCAAAAAAGAGATCAAATCAGTTGACGATCTCAAAGGTATAAAGTTCAGGGCTTACAATGCTACTCTGGAAAAATTTGCCAACACTGTCGGTGCCGCTCCGACCCAGGTTGAAGTGCCTGATATTCCTCAGGCCTTTGCCACCGGTCGGGTCGAGGCGATGATTACCTCACCCTCCACAGGCGCCAACTCCAAAGCCTGGGACTTCGTCGAATATTTCACCGATATTCAGGCCTGGGTACCCAAGAACATCGTGGTCGTAAACAAAGCAGCTTTTGACAAGCTTGATGCAGACCTACAGGCTGCAGTACTTGAAGCAGCCAAGAAAGCCGAAGCACGCGGTTGGGAAATGAGCGAAAAAGAAACCGCCGCCAAGATCGCAATCATGAAAGAGAATGGCATGAAAATTGTTTCGCCCGGTCCGGTGCTCATGGGCGGTCTGATGGACGCGGGTAATACCATGCTTGCTGATTGGCAGAAAGCTGCGGGCAAGGATGGCGAAGCATTGTTGAATGCGTTTAAATAGAAATTTACATGCAGGAGCGGGAACTGGATCCTGCTCCTGCTTCCACACCAGTACCCTTCTGTATTCCGATCACGCCAGTAGTTCATGAGAAAATTTCTCGACTCGCTTTATCTCGCCAGCGGATGGGCCGCCGCCTTCTTCATTGCTGCCATCTGCTCACTGGTCGTCGCCCAGGTCTGTTTAAATCTGATTGACCGTATTTCTGGCTTGATTACCGGCACGGCGATAGGTCTGACTATCCCATCTTACGCCGATTTTACCGGTTTTTTTCTGGCAGCAGCCTCTTTCCTGGCTCTTGCCCATACCCTTCGACAGGGAGCACACATCAGGGTAACTTTACTGATCTCTCATCTTCCCGGACGCATTGCCCGAGTTTTTGAATTCTGGTGTATTGCTGTTGCAGCTGCAATATCCATCTATTTCTCGTGGTATACCACTATCCTGGTCAGAGAGTCCTATGAGTTTCACGATCTCTCCCCCGGCATGATTGCCGTGCCGCTCTGGATACCACAGACAGCGATGCTGATCGGGCTCATCATCCTGTCAATCGCTCTGATCGACGAGTTTATTGGCCTCGTCCGTGACCGCACGCCCAGCTATCATGGAAGTGAGCAGGAGGGTACCGGTGAGTGAGCTGACCATGACCTTTCTGCTGCTCGTTTTTCTGCTGAGCCTCCTGGCCAGTGGGATCTGGGTGGCCTTCTCGCTGCTGGCCGTTGGTATGACGGGCATCTTTTTCTTTTCCGGGGCACCGCTTGGCAACGTAATGGCCACCACCATCTGGGGATCAAGCAACAGCTGGGCGCTGGCGGCGCTACCGCTGTTCATCTGGATGGGGGAAATTCTGTTTCGCTCGAAACTGGCCGAGGACATGTTTACCGGGCTGTCGCCCTGGCTCACCAGACTGCCGGGACGGCTCCTGCATGTCAATATTTTCGGCTGCGCCATCTTCGCCGCCGTTTCCGGATCATCGGCGGCCACCGCGGCAACCATCGGCAAAATGACAATTCCCGAGCTTTCCCGTCGAGAGTACCCCCAGAAAATGAATATCGGCACCCTGGCCGGATCGGCCACTCTCGGTCTGCTGATCCCGCCATCCATCATCCTGATTGTCTATGGTGTTGCCACCGAGCAGTCAATCGCTCGCTTGTTCATCGCCGGCGTCCTGCCAGGTTTGCTGCTGGTTGCACTGTTTGTCAGTTATGTGGCTATTTGGTCGCTCTTTAACAAAGAGACGATTCCAAGCCAGGCAGAAAAGCTGCCCCTTGGCGAAAAAATGCGACGCTCCCGCCGGCTCATCCCGATCATATTGCTGATCCTGGGAGTAATTGGATCCATCTACACGGGCATCGCCTCACCGACCGATGCGGCGGCGGTCGGCGTACTGCTCTCCCTGCTTCTCTCCAAACTAAGCGGTACTCTGAACAAACAGACATTTCTAGACGGTTTGATGGGGGCCACCAAAACTTCATGCATGATCGCCTTCATTCTCGCCGGTGCCGCCTTTCTCACGGTGGCCATGGGGTTTACTGGAATTCCTAGGCTGCTGGCTACATGGATCGGCACCCTTGGCCTGTCGCCCTATGCGCTGCTTGGTGCCCTTTCCATCTTCTTCATCGTTCTTGGCTGTTTTCTCGACGGCATCTCGGTCGTTGTCCTGACCACCTCAGTGATTATGCCCATGGTCGAACAGGCGGGAATCGATCCACTCTGGTTCGGCATTTTTATCGTGCTGGTCGTCGAAATGGCACAGATCACCCCGCCGGTGGGCTTTAACCTGTTTGTTATCCAAGGTCAGACGGGAATGAACATCCTCCGGATTGCCGCCGCTGCGATACCGTTTTTCCTCCTGATCATGGTGGCTCTGGTTATGATCACCATTTTCCCTGAGATCGTCACGGTGCTGCCCAATATGATGAGCGGCTGATTCTTGGTATAATTGACCGCATTCCTTGCTGATTGGGTTAGCGGAACAGTGATTTCTTCACGCCCTTCTCACCATCAAAAGGGCCCCAGAAAAGGTGGGCCATTCATGGCAGTCGACTGCGAGTATCTTGCGTAACCGTTCCCTATCCTTATCTTATTGTTATTCTCATTTGGGTTTACCACAGTGTTTAAAGCGTTTAGGCCGCTGTGATGCGATTTGATATGCTGAGCTGTTCATATCACACGGTAAGTCGTTTCGGATAAATCCTATACTGCAGGGCAAAATGCTGCCGCGATGTTCAGCATTGATCAGGTCATAGCCGAGCACTATCCGGCCCTTAACAAGCGCAAGTACACGTCCTCTCTTGTCAAGTGGCTCCTCAAGCGCGCGCTCCACGAGCAGGCCTTTATCGATTTTGCCGATGAGTATCCCCACCTGAAGGGAATCGAATTCGTCGAGCAGGCACTTGAATATTTCAGCTTCAGCTATACCGTCAGCGACCGCGATCGTGAGAATATTCCGCCCACGGGCAAAGTGGTAATCATCGCCAACCATCCAATCGGTTCCCTGGACGGCCTTGCACTGCTCAAACTTATCCATGAAGTGCGCTCGGACGTAAAAGTGGTGGCCAACGATCTGCTCCTGTCGGTGGAACCACTTCAGCCGCTTCTTCTTCCGGTCAGGGTATTGACTGGTTCAAGCACCAAAGAGCATATCAGGCGAATCAACCATTCTCTGGACAATGAGGAAGCGGTGATCATGTTCCCCTCGGGCGAGGTTTCACGGCTCAGACTCGACGGTATTAGAGACGGTACCTGGCACCAGGGCTTTCTGAAGATGGCTGAGCGGGTCAAGGCACCCATCTTGCCGGTACACATCGGTGGCCACAACTCACCATCGTTCTACCTTGCTTCACTTGTTGCCAAGCCGCTGTCCACCCTGATGCTGGTCGGTCAGATGTTCAACCAGCGTGAGAAACAGATCTCGATCAAAATCGGCTCGATCATTCCCTACGACTCCTACCACCGGTTGCAGATCCGCAATAAAGAGAAAATCGAGCTGTTCAAGCGCCACCTCTACCGGATCGGGGCGGGCAAATCGGAACTGCTTGCCACCGAGAAAGCCATTGCCAGGCCGGAGCGCAAAACAGACCTGAAGAAAGCCGTATGCGAAGGCACGATGCTGGGCCGAACCCCTGACGGCAAGGCAATCTACCTGTTCGAAACAGTCCAATCATCGCCGGTGTTGCGGGAGATCGGAAGGCTTCGAGAACTCAGTTTTCGGGCGGTCGGGGAAGGGACAGGCAGAAGGCGGGATCTGGATCATTTCGATCACTATTACCAGCATCTCATTCTCTGGGATGAGGATGATCTCGAGATTGCCGGTGCATATCGCTTCGTCGATGCCGGCAAAGTGGTCGCAGATAAAGGAGTAGAAGGGCTCTACACCGGTTCCCTGTTCAAACTCGAAGCAAACCGGAGTGGATTTCTCGAAAACGGTCTCGAACTCGGGCGTAGTTTTGTCCAGCCGTGCTATTGGGGCAAACGCAGCCTCGATTATTTGTGGTACGGTATCGGTGCTTATCTAGTCAATAATTCTCGTTTCCGCTATCTATTCGGGCCGGTGTCCATCTCCAATGCCCAGCCGGGAATGGCCAAGGAACTGCTGATCTATTTTTACAAACTTTACTTTTCCCCTGATTCTAGACTTTCCTACTCACGCAACCCGTTCAGTTTCTCTCAGCCCATGGCCGTACTGGAAAAAGAGTTTTGTGGCACCGATTACAAGGCTGATTTTAAAAAACTCAAATCACTGCTCGCCAACCTCGGCACCACGATTCCGCCACTTTACAAGCAGTATACGGAGCTCTGCGAGCCGGGCGGGGTAGTCTTTCTCGACTTCAACATTGATCCCGCCTTCAATGATTGTGTGGACGGATTGGTGATCGTCGACACCAAAAAGTTGAAGGAAATGAAACGAAAACGTTACATGGACGAGACAATTCTGGTATAAGTAGAAGGAGTGACTTCAATACAAGGAACTTCAACCGGCGAAGTACGCCTAAAACATATCAAGGTCTGACGGGAGGTGGTAATTATCTAGTAGCATGCGTGTAAATACTTAAGTAATCAATTTCATTCAAAAGAATTATCATCTTACCACCACCATGCCCGAAGACAAAAAGATCTTTATTCTCGATACCAACGTAATTCTCCACGACTCAACCTGCATTCACAATTTCGACGAACACGACATTATTCTTCCCATAATTGTGCTCGAGGAGTTGGACCAGTTTAAAAAAGGTACTCAGACGGTCAATTTCCATGCCCGCGAGTTCGTCCGTGAACTGGACAAGTTGAGTGCCAATAAACTGTTCAATGGCGGTTTACCGCTTGGAGATGGGAAAGGCAGGATTTCGGTCCGTCTGGAAAAGGACCAGCACCCCGATCTGGCAGGAGTCTTTCCTGATGTGGACAACCCTGATCACCGGATCCTCAATATTGCCTATCATGTCTCCAAAGATCAGAAGGACCACGAGGTTATCCTGGTCAGCAAAGATGTGAACCTGCGGATGAAGGCCCGTTCCATCAATCTGCTGGCCGAGGATTACACCACTGACCATGTCCGCAACCCTGAACAGCTCTATTCCGGCTGCCGTTATGAAGAGAACGTCGAGTCGAGTCTAATCGAGAAATTATACGAGCACGAAGGCCAGATCCCCGCAGCGCACTATGCCCCGGAAACCCCGCTGCGGCCCAATGAGTTCATGGTGCTTCGCAACGGCAGGAAATCGGCCCTGGCCTCCTTTGCTCCAGGAGAAATGGAGAACGAGTTTTACATTCGCCGGGTGAACAAGGACAACGTTTACGGTATCACCCCTCGCAATGCGGAACAGTCTTTTGCCGTGCATGCCCTGCTCACCCCCGATATCAAGCTGGTCACCATTTCCGGCAAGGCCGGCACCGGCAAGACTCTGCTGGCTCTGGCCGCGGCCCTGGAAACCCGCTCCAAGTACCGACAGATCCTTCTGACTCGCCCGGTAATGCCGCTTTCCAATAAGGATATCGGCTATTTACCCGGAGATATTGCCTCAAAGATTGGCCCTTACATGCAGCCGCTGTACGACAATCTCGGCGTCATCCGTGGACAATTCCCAGAGAAAAGCGAGATGTTCCAGCGCCTCCAGAAGATGCTCGACGAGGACAAGCTGACCATCGAGCCGCTGGCCTATATCCGCGGCCGCAGCCTAGTGCGCATGTATATGATCGTCGACGAGGCCCAGAACCTGACCCCGCACGAGGTGAAAACGATCATCACCCGGGCCGGCGAGGGTACCAAAGTGGTCTTCACCGGAGACATCAACCAGATCGACCACCCCTATTTAGGCAGCCGCTCCAACGGGCTCTCCAACCTGATCGACAAGATGCAAGGGCAGCACATTTATGCCCATATCGACCTGAAGAAAGGCGAACGCTCCGAACTGGCGGAATTGGCGAGTAATATTCTTTAGCTACGTCCCACCAACGCGGCAATCTGAGAAGAGAAAAGCCGGCCAGCATGCGCTGACCGGCTTTGGTATTTCATTTGGATTGCCGATTTAGCCTTTGGCCTGCTGTGGACTAAGAAGCATCCTCCGGTGGGGGAATGAAATTGGCCATATCGAGCTCATCGTCAATGGAGCCAACCCCGTCGTCATTGCTGTCGCTTGAAGCGAGAGTTTCTGGTGAGCTGTCCAGACCGGCAATGGAGTCTGCCGCTCCACTATCCTCGACAAGGCTTTCGCCTGTGTCCGGTACAATGCTATCTATTGGCGCCAATGGCTCAAAAGCTTCCCAACTCTGAAGCAGAACGGTTGCCAGATCGGTCTCAATGGCCACATCACCAAGATCTGGCGGAATACCACCCATCACATCTTCATCAACGATCAACTGGCTCATTCGTCCCAGGTCCAATTGAGTACCATCACCATCGCTCAGAACTATCGACACCGCACCGCTGCTGCCGGTTGCGATCTGGTCGTCGAGAAAAATCTGGCTGTTGGGCTCGATTACCCTGATTATCCCGTTTGTCGACTCGACCCTGACGGTTCCTTCCACCACCAGCGCCTGGCCGACCTGGAATGGTTCGGCTTGTATGGCCATGATAGTATCTCCAGCGTTCAGTTATTCTCTACACCTCCTGCTATCTGAACATACTATAGTGAGTATCTGAGGGAATTTCACAACTTTTATTGGAGCTGTATTAGCGACTGCAAGCCAATGAACATTATTGCGGGGTATCTACGATGTTAACACAGATAATGGTGAAGCCTCCCGTATCTGCTGATGCAGGAGGCTTCACTGGCGCGTTTATTTTTTGCCGTTGCCGCCTTTATTGCCATTGCCGCCTTTATTGCCATTGCCGCCTTTATTGCCGTTACCTCCTTTATTACTGCTGCTCTTATTGCTATTACCTCCTTTGTTGCTTTTGCCATTATTGTTTTTCGATTTACCGGAAACAGCTTCCCGAGTGTCGGTGGTTGATCCTTTTTTACCGGAATTTCCGAAACTTGATTTGTTCTTCCCGTTACCGTTATTCCCTTTGCTCTTGCCGCGCACATCTTCACCAGCTAGTCCACTCGTCTGGGTCAAGCTATAGGTTTTCTTGGAACCTTTGTTTTTATTACCCTTGGTCTGGAATTCCTTTTCATCAATCCAGCCTGTCTTAGTGTTTCGCATGGTGGCTTGCATTATTTCAAACTCCTCCACCAACTCGTTATTTAAATCTTGATCGTCGAGGAGATCAGGGTTTTCAGGGTCAATTGGTTCCTCAAGAGGTGGCTCCATCTCATTATCAACCTCTTGGCCTTTCCAATGTCCTTTTCCCAGCACACCGGGACCGATTTGATGTTCATATTCTTTTCTGTAGTGGTTTTTTATTCGTCCCCACCCCCAACCAAGATTACGAAAACCAACAATCTCAGCCGTGATTGCATCTAGATTGGAATCCCCATTACTCTCGCCAATCTCTTCAGCAATCTCTTCGGCATCTGGATTTGCCGTGTTTTGCAGAGATATTGCATACGCCACAGCATTGGCAAGATTCTGAGCTTTTTGCATCTGGGTAATACTTACAAACGAAGGATGGGAGTATTCTATTTTGATTGCAGTATCAGGGTCTTCTGGGTCTTCCAGGTCTTCCGGGTCTTCAGGGTCTTCCGGGTCTTCTGGAT
>JABDQA010000159.1 GCA_013042475.1 Desulfofustis sp. | reverse complement strand
CCCTGGGCATTAACCAGATTGGCAATTTCCTCACGTCTGCCGACTACCTTTGCACTGGTATCCTTTTTCATCGCTTCCCGTGTAAATTGTGTTCAATCGCTCAGCTATGCCTCCACACTGCATCGTTTGTTGCACCAATAACTAATTGCCGTCTGTCCTATTCCCCCCTTCTACAAAGAAGCGATTTCAACCGCCTGGTGCTCCCTGATCGATTGCTCGGCAGCCAGACCGATCAGCACCGCCTGCAAGCCGTCGTCTAAGGTGACTTCAACCGTACCGTTACCGCAGACCACATCATAAAACTTTTGATGCTGGTAGAAAGTTGAACCCTGGTGATCTCCGGCAAGCTGCAGGCTGGTATCAACCTTTACCGTTTCTCTGACCGGGCCTTTGGGGCTGCGCGGACTGTAGACAATTTCCGAATCCCGATGGCTACCGGTGAAACCGGTAGAGTGTCCAAGATCGTCGAGATCGTCGACTGCCCACAACCTGTCAGGTCCGGGTACCAGACACTCCAGTTTGCCTTTTTCCCCAAGCACAGATATTTCCTCCTGAAAATAGGAGCCGTCGCAGAACATACACAGACTTAAACATGCCCTTATTCCCGAAGCAAAGTCGACAATCACAAAGGCATTGTCGATCATATCGGGGGTTTTTCCGCCGTAGCTCTCATCGAGGAAGTTCACATCCGGCGCCCCTGATCCATAGACTCTGACCGCTTGATCATTGGCAATGAGCCGCATCAGATCAAAAAAATGGCAGCATTTCTCCACCAGCGTGCCGCCCGTGTTGACATTGAATCTGTTCCAGTCGCCTACCTTCTTCAGAAAGGGAAACCGATGTTCCTGCACGCCGATCATTTTGGGCTCGCCGACCTGGCCATCTTTGACCCTGCTCATCAGTTCGGCTACTGGCGGCATGTAACGGTACTCCATGGCAACCCAGATTGGGGCCCGGTAACTATCGGCCAGTTCTGCAATCGTTCTGCAATCGTCAACCGTCGTGCAAAGTGGCTTTTCAACGAGAACTGCACGGGCGTCGTTGGCCAGGATCTCTCTGAGAATATCGACATGGGTGTGATTCGGAGAGGCGATCACGAAAGCGTCTACGCGACTATCTTTGATCAGATCACTCAGATCATGGTAAATGGTGGCGTGTGGTGCAAGAGAGGCAGAAAGCGACAGCTGCTCCCTGTCCGGCTCAAATAGAGCGGCTACCTGGGTGTCACCAAGTAGGGAAATATTCTGGATGTGTTCCCGGCCCATCATACCGGAGCCGATTATGGCGTAGTTGACGTGCGAACTCATTTCTTTGTGCACCCATCCCGAGATAAGGTTCAAGAAAGAGCGGGCGGCCCTAGGCCAGAACCGCCCGCTGATGTTTTTGATTTACATGTTGGCTTTGAGCTCTTCGGCAAGCTTGGCTTCAGCTTCTGCAATGGCCGCCTCATAGGCCTTCAGAAGCTCGGCGCCCTCAGCGCCATACTTGTCGGTGTACCACTGCTTCAGAGGAGCGGCGGCCTCTCTGAAGGCATCTTTTTCCTCGGCTGTCGGGACATAGATTGCTCCGCCGGCCTTCTTGAACTCTTCGTAAGCCTCGATTGCCCTGCGCTTCGGGAAGGCAAAGCAAACCTGACGGAGACTACTGAAGCCGTCGTTAACAATCCGCTTCTGCTCGTCGTCCAGCGCCTGATAGGTATCCTCACTCATGATCCAGAGACTGGCCATGTAGGCATGTCCGTCCAGGGTTATATACTTGATGTGCTCATGGAACTTCATGCCGACAATATCGGTGATACCGTTCTTGGAACCATCGATAACGCCCGTTGCCAGAGAGGTGTATACTTCCGGCCAGGCCACTGGAGTGGCCGAGGCGCCCAGGTTTTTAACCAGGGTCTGCTGGAGCGGCGAGTTGATGGTGCGGATGCGCAGTCCATTCATGTCGGCGGGCGACTGGATCTGTTTTTTGGTATTGGCAATGTTTCGCCAGCCACCGGTATTGGTCATGGTCATGATGCGGGGACCGCCTTTTTTCAGTACATGCTGACGCAGTGTGTTAAGAAAGGGGCCGGTCAGGACCTCTTCAGCCACCGCATCGTTGTCCATCATGTAGGGAAGATCAAGTACCTGCAGTTCCGGAAAGGCAACCGAGATTCCACCAATGGTCATCTGATGGATCTGAATGATGTTGCTCTGGGTAGCTTCGTAGCACTCGGCGGCGTTGCCGCAGAGCTGGGCGCCCGGATAGACCTCAACGACGACTTTGCCGTTGGAGCGGGCCTCGACATAATCCTTGAATACAAGCGCACCGTCATAGTCTTCATCGTTGGTGTTGGACAGATGGACCACCCTCAAGGTGTGATCCGCTGCGTACACTGATGTCACTCCGAAAACGAAGAAACAAGCGATCAGTATTACCAGTAATCTTTTCATTTTGACTCCTCCAGTTTTGGTTTTGGCTGCCTTGAAAACCTCATGCTTTCAAAGACGTCTTTAAACTTCTCCCAACGGTTCTGCTATCCCCCGACTCCGCCCAGAATCCAGCTGGCTGCAGCCGGAATATCAAGATATCCGAGCCAGTTGGGAATGGACAGCGTAAGTATCGGAAAATAGGATATAAGAAAAATCACCAGAAATTCCACCACCAAAAATGGAATCATCTCAATGGCAATTTTCTCAAGCGATTCTCTGCTGAGGCCGGCGGCCACGAACAGCACCAAACCCATCGGTGGCGTCGCCAGACCAACGGTCACATTTACGCACATGACCACGGCAAAGTGCAGGGGGTGAATCCCGACCTGGACCATGGCCGGACCGAGAATCGGTCCGAGAATGAGAATGGCCGGTCCGGCATCGAGAAACATACCGACAATGAAAAGTAGTATATTGACCATGAAGAAAACGGCATAAGGATTCTCACTGACCGAAAGCACCAGTTTGGCCATCTTTTCCGGAGTCTGATAAAAGCTGACTATCGAGGCGAAACTTACTGCCGCACCGACCAACAGCAGTATGACACCCGAGGAAATGGCCGCCGAGGTGAACACCCGGGGAATATCCTTGAAACTCATCTGCCGGGTTCCCAGTGCAACGATCAGGGCATAGCCGGCGCCCACCGCGGCAGCCTCGGTGGGAGTAAAGATTCCGGCCAGGATGCCGCCCAGCATGATAACCGGGGTCAGCATCGGAATAATACCATCCCAGAGGGCCTTTAACCGTTCACTCCACGGCATCGGCTCATTTGCCACCGGGAAGTTGCGAACTTTGGCCAGGTAGGCGGTAAGCGCCATGAGACCAAGTCCGATGGCAATGCCGGGCACCAGACCGGCGGCAAATAAACCGGCCACCGAGACGTTCATCACAAAGGCATACAGTATCATCAGCCCCGAAGGCGGGATAATCGGGCCGATGACTGAACTGGCGGCGGTAACCGCAGCGGCGAAGCGCCTGGTGTAGCCGTTTCTTTCCATAGCTGGAATCAGCATCGAGCCAAGGGCCGAAGTATCGGCCACGGCAGACCCAGAAAGTCCTGCAAACAGCATGGATGAGGCGATATTGACCTGGGCCAGGCCGCCGCGGCGGTGACCCAGAAAAGCCTGGGCGAGCTTGACCAGATTCTTGGTGATGCCGCCCTGATTCATAATCTCCCCGGCCACGATGAAAAAGGGCAGGGCCAGCAACGGCGGGCTGTAGATGCCGTTGAATAAACGGGAATAGAGAAGCTTGATGAACATTATCTTGCCGTCGATGACAAAAGCCAGGCCGGGACCGAAAAGCAGGGCAAAAACCACCGACATGCCGCCGAACATCGTGATAAGAAAAATCATGAAGTACATCATTTCTGAGCCCTCCTTTCGATGGCGGACTCAGCCGCGTCCTCTCTTAGTCGAGCCGCTTCCGGATCGAGTATGCCTATCACATCCCTGATCATTCCCCCTAGTGCCGCCAGAATCAGAATCAGCCAGGCCGGCGGCATTACCGCGTACACCCAGGCTTTGCTGATTTCCAGGGCCGGCAGCTCTATGCGGCTTCCTCCTTTATACATCTGCCAAGCCTGATCGAAGCAGATCACGGCAATGACAATAACGATTGCATGGAAGAGACAGCGGATAATAAACTCAAGCCGGTTCTTCTTGAGCATGTCACGGAAAAACATCATCGAGATATTGAGGCCTTTGTGGTAAGCGACGGGCATAATCACGAAGGTAATCCAGACCATCATCCACAGCGAGGCCTCCTCCGACCAGGAGAGAGCATTATTGAGCACGTAGCGGTAAAATACTTGGACAATGTTGAGCAGGGTGATGGCCAGGAGCATGACCCAGGCCATATTGACCGCTACTTTCTCCACCCCGTCATTGATTCTGTCCAAGACGAGACCAATCTTCCTTAATGATTCCATGCTCTTCCCTCCCTGCACGGTTTTTTTGACAAGTCGTTCAACCGGTCAACTCGGTGATCTCCATATTGAGCAGTACTGCCAGCTTTCTCAAGGCCGGCCGAAATTCTCCATAGACGATAGCGGTGTGGTGCTCGAGCCCGGCCCTCATAAGATTGTCCAGCACCTCGCCGATGGGACTGTCAAGTTTTGCGACCCCGGACGTGCCCGAAAATGGCAGTGGTGCCCGCACCATTTCACCACCGCCCAGAACCATGGTGGCCCGGCCATGGCCTTTGGAGAAGCGGGCCATGGTGATGCGCCCCGGCTTGAGCGGAAACTCATTGAGCAGAGGCAGCTTGCGGTTTGAATGGATGGTGGCCCTGACATCAACCTCCGGGTCAGCCATCTGCACCGGTGCCTGGCCGCAGTGCCAGAATACGCAGGTGTCGGATTCACGATCCATGTCCACCAAATCGGTGTTGAATGCAGGCTCACCGGCCAGTCGTTGGAGTATCAGCGCAGTAATGACTCCATGGACATCGGCTTCGCAGCCTCCGGGAATGAAGTTTTCATTGAGCATGGCGATGGCGCCGCATGCCGCCCCGCCGTAATGGGTGAAGAAATCGGGCCAGCAGCGCACAGCCAGCCCGGCATAGCCCTTCTCTTCAACCAGCCGGCGCATTCCTTCATAGGCTTTCAGGCTCTTTATGGTGGCCTCCCGGTCCATGTCCTCGAGATTGACCAGGACTTTTTTACGCTCATCGAAATGAGACTGGGCCGAATCATCATCAAGTACCTTGAGGCCGTCCAGAAATTCTATGAGATCATGCTCGTCAATTTCCACTCCGAATAGTTCTGCACACTCGTCGTGGCTAAACATACAGGCATCGAAACCGTCGGGGTGCTGACCGATAACTCCTATCCTTGTACCTTTGAGGCTCCGCTTCACCGCCCCGGCTTTGGCTAGGACACTAATCTGCTCCAGCACCTGATCATCATCGGGCGCCCCGTGTGCGTATTCATATCCGAGTCCAGCCCGCGACAGGGCGTGGGCGGCCAGATTGATGCCGCAAAAAGAGTTGAGCCGCAGCCGACCGCCGCTTCTCGATTCAGGAAACGACCAGAGCAGAAGTGGAACATCTATTTGCCTGACAATCTCCATGGTCATCGCCGCGTCGGTGAAGGTAACCTGAAGCTGGATGATGAGATGTACCGACTGCTGTTTCAGCGATTCGAGGGCTGGCACGACCTGGTCAGCATCGAAGAGTATAGTCTGCTCGCCGCACAACTCTACATCAAGGGAAAGCAAGGATTGCCAGGCTGAGGAGAGGACCTGCTCGGCATAGGGAACGTCGAAGGTGTTGCGGCCGACAGCAAGCACACCTATGCGGGGAACGACAGCTTCCATGGGGAATTGCTCCTACGGGAAAGCTTTGGTGGTACCGGTCACAAGAGTAATATGTAAAATAAATTACATAAAAACATATTCGTGTCAACAAATATTCATTTTTTGCTTGATTTTTCCACCAACATGAAATTTTATCTACAATTATCGATATTTTTTTTTGCTCTGGAGCAAATTGATCCATTTCAACGATCATAATCTGTTATTTCTCAGGGAGGAGTCCACATGAATCCTTGCACGCTGAATCAACTTGGCGTGACCCGCGAAACCCCTTGGGCCGTCGGTCATTTCAATATCCACAACCAGGAATTCATCAGAGCCGTGGTCAGGGCCGCCGAAGCTGAGCGATCTCCCGCCATTCTTGCGGTTGGCATGATGTCGGTGAAGTACATGGGTCTCGAACCACTGATCTCGGCATGCCAGTCGATCAGCCGGGAAACATCGGTGCCAATCGCCGTGCACCTCGATCACGCTAGAGACATCGACATTGTCAGGGAGGCGCTGGAACTGGGAATAAACTCAGTGATGTTTGACGGCTCCTCGCTTGATTTTGAAGAAAATGTCGAGAAAACGACAAATGTGGTAGAAATGGCCCACGATTGCGGCGCCACCGCCGAAGGAGAGATTGGCATCGTTCCCCATGGCACCGAATCAGTGAGTCAGGCCCAGATGACCAATCCTGCACTGGCGATTGAATTCGCCGAACGGACCGGCGTCGATTTTCTTGCGGTCAGCCTGGGCAGCGTCCATGGCATGAAATCCGCCGCCGCTTCACTCGATCAGAGCTTGCTGCAACAACTTCATGAACAGATCCCAGTCCCTCTGGTCCTGCACGGCGCCTCCGGGGTTATTGACGAGCAAATTTCGTTGGCCATCGAACACGGTATTCGTAAAATCAACGTCAACACCGGACTGAAAGTTGTATTGAAATCTTTTCTGTCGAACCGTTTTAAAGAAGATTCGGAGAGCGACCTTCTGCAGGATCTGGATCTGGGTATGGAGGCGGTAAGCGAATCGGTAGCCAGGAGAATGCGGTTGTTTAACTCGAGCAACCAGGCCTAAAAACGTGAACTAGAGAGATAGCTGTCCACGGCGGTACGGTTGGGCACCCCCAGGCTGCCGCCGAAGCTCTGACATTTAAGCGCCGCCACCACTCCGGCGAAACGCATGGCCTCATCAATCTCTTTCTGTTCAGCCATGGCGACGGCAAATGCACCATGGAACACATCACCGGCGCCACAGGTATCGACAGCTTCGATGGATTCCGCGGGGCACCTGTGCAATTTACCTTCCTTGAGCCAGTAGCTCCCCTTCTCTCCTGATGTCACCGCCGGCCAGGTGGAACTCGAATCAGTGATCCGCGCCAATCCTGCTTCAAGATCTTTCAGGCCGCTGACCATCTCCAGCCCGCGCTCACTAAAAATGGTATACGTCGCAAGATCTGCCAACCCGCTGATATCTACCGGAGCAATGTCAGCATCGATCAGGCTCGGAATGCCAAGTTCCCGGGCCAGCCTCAGGGCCCGCTCTGTCCCTTCGGGCCAGCGCACGTCGGTGAGCAGGAAATCGGCGCCTGCGAGATGTTGTTTGTCAATCCAGTCAGGATCTGGATCTAAACTACTACTTGAATAATTGATGATCTGGCGTTCGCCGGTGTCCTCTATGATCACCGACGATACCTGGGAGGTCTGGTCGGTAACCAGTTTAACGTGAGAGATATCAACCCCTCTGTCTTGCAGATGACGGAGGATGTCGCGCCCTACCTGGTCATCGCCAAGACGCCCGATAAACACCGGTTCATGTCCCAGGGCAGCGACCGCGATCCCCGCCGCCGCCGCAGGCCCGCCCGGCGCTGCCCGGTAGTTGGTGGCGAAAAATTTTCCGCCGCCTTCCGGCAGCCTCTGGACCTTGAACAGATAATCGAGGCAGGCCATACCCGTACAGACAATTTTCGCCATGGAAACCACCTCCGTTGTGGGAAAAATGTAGAGATGTTGTCAATTACAATCTTATTTTGTAATTTTTTTAACAAAATAAAAATGGATTGGCAAGAGTCCGACGAACACGCAGCGCCATAAGTTCAAACCGAAAATTGCAACAAAGGGCAGGCATGGAGCGGACAGCGCCGCGAGCAGAAGATCGGATTCTCCGCCTTCGGCACTGACGGTCAGCCGGCGGTTCTTCACAAAGCGTTCAATGGGGCTTGACGGAAAACTGCTCGGATGGTTCTATCTGCAGCTTCTTCATCCGGTACTGCAGGGTCGAACGCGGAATTCCGAGCAGTCTTGCGGCCCCGTGCTTGCCGCCAACCACCCCCCCCGTGGCGGCCAGGGCCTGGAGTATGTGGTCGCGTTCCGCCTGGTCTCGTGTGGCAAAATCCTCGAGCTGATCGATGCTGGCCATGGTTACCGGGAAGGTGCGCTTGATCTCGGACTCGTTGATCAGGGAGCCCGGGTTCAGGATTATCAGCCGCTTGACCATGTTTTTCAATTCCCGGACGTTGCCGGGCCAATTGTAGCGGCGCAGGAAATCGAGGGCGTCGTCGGTGTAGACCGGCGCCGGCCGATTCATGCGCTCCGACTCTGAGGCATTGATATTGTTGATCAGCAGGGGAATATCATCGAGGCGCTCGCGCAGCGGCGGTACATTGATGGTGACGGTTTCCAGCCGGTAGAACAGATCCTGCCTGAACTGGCCTGCTCTTACGCTTTCGATCAGGTTCTTGTTGGTCGCGGCGATAATCCGGGTGTCGACCTCGGTGGAGGTCGACTCTCCGACCCGTTCAATTCTTCTGTCCTGCAGCACCTGTAGGAGCTTGGCCTGCAGCCCCAAGGGTAAATCGCCGACTTCATCGAGAAAAATGGTGCCGCCGTCGGCAAGTTCAAAGCGGCCGAGGCGCTTGCGGTCTGCTCCGGTAAACGCCCCTTTGGCATGACCGAACAGCTCGCTCTCGAACAGCGAAGAGGTGAGCCCGGGGCAGTTTGTTTTAACGAATAGATTATCCCGCCGTTCACTCCTGTCATGAATCAGGCGGCTGAGAAAGTCCTTGCCGGTACCTGTCTCGCCGGTAATTAAAATGGTCTCGTCGGTTGCCGCCACCTGATCGACTATTTCCATGATCCGGTTCATCTGGGATGAAGCGAAAAAGAAATCGGTGGACTGATATTCACGTCCATGGGTGAGAAGATATTGTTTTTCTTCCAGCAGGTGCTGATTCGAGTTTTTCAACGAGGTATAGGCCATCATATTCTCGACGGCTATGGCGATCTGCAGAGACAGGGCCTGGAGCAGCTCAGTCAGCTCGGTGACACCATCGGGGGCGCTGCGAAAGCTGAAATGAATGGTCCCCAGAAGCTGGTCTCTGACGATCATGGGGAAGACCATGGTCGATTTCAGACCGGCCTTCACCAGTTCACCGACTGAACTCAGATCGGTGTAGCGGGTGAGGTCGTCAAAAATCACCGGCTGTTTCGACTGGATGGCCATGCGGGCAATTGCCCCGTCCGCCAGCGGCCTGGATTTTCGGGCCACGATACCGGAAGGCTGGATGCCGTCGGCAGCGGCGAAATAAGTGATGGTGTGCAGTTTGTCGTCATAGAGCATGATGCACAGGCGATCGTAGAGAAAGTGGCGCTGCAGTTCTTTAGAGAGGGCAGTGAACAGGTCCTCCCTGCTCTTGCAGGTAACGATGGCGTTGTTCAGTTCAAGCAGGATTCTGTAACGAGTCTCGCTGCTCCAGCGGGAGACCGAGCCTGTTTTCTCTTCATATGCGTAAACCATGACCTATGAATAGACGGAGTGTGCCGAAAAAACAAGCCCAAAATTGGGCACGTCGCCTAATATTGGGC
>JABDQA010000129.1 GCA_013042475.1 Desulfofustis sp. | reverse complement strand
TCCCGATGGCCTCGCTGATGTGCTCGCCAAATCGAGTGCTCCCAAGGGCGAAATTGCCGTTGGTTGCAGCACGAATTTTATCGATCTCTCCTGATTCTAATTCAGTACGGAAAAGTTCTCGATATGCCGCTTGTCTCTCTTCATCGGTCTGGCCAAGTTCACGATAAAGCGTATGCGGGATTACCAGTTCGGATTTGTATCCCTGGCCGTTTGTCCGGTAACTGGACCAGCGATAATCACCGGGATGTTTTACCATAGCGGCTCGTACCGGATTCATTTCGATATAACGCTGACAGCGGAAAAGGTAGTGCTGCTGTTCAATTACACTAGATCGGAATCGTCCTTCCCACAGAGTACCGCTACGTTTGTACGTCCGGTTCATATACTGGACATAGCGTTGGCCTAAATGTTTCATCAGCGCACCGGCACTGTGCGACTGCTGCGGTGTAATCAACAGATGAACATGATTGGTCATCAAGACATACGCATGGATTGAACAACGAGCCTTTCTGCTGTAGTGGCCTAGCCAGTCAAGATAGAAAAGGTAATCCTCAGTAGAGTAGAAACATGCCTGCCGATTATTCCCCCTTTGAATGATATGAAGTGGTATATTAGGTATGATGATTCGTGGTCGCCTTGGCATAATTGACCATTTTATGCTGATCACCTTACCGTAATATTACGACCTAAAAAACGTGGTCTGTCCCCGATTTCTCCCGGGTGGCCCAGCGCAGGATGGCGTAACCACACACACCGGCGATAAAAGAGCCGCCGATGATGCCGATCTTGGCATACTCCTGGTATACCGGCTCGGAAAATGACAGTGCCCCGATAAACAGCGACATGGTGAAACCGATGCCGCCTAGGAAACCGACGCCAAGAATCATCGACCAGGTGGCGCCGGTGATCAGATTGACGCGCAGGATTTTGGTGGTCAGCCAGGTAAAGAGCAGAATACCCACCGGCTTGCCGAAGGCGAGCCCGAAAATGATACCCAGCGTCACCGGATGCAGCGCCGCCGCCATCGGATCAAGGGCGCCGAGCACCACCCCGGCATTGGCCAGGGCAAAAAGCGGCAGGATAAGATAGGCGACCCAGGGCTCCATGGCATGTTCCATCCTCTGCAGCGGGGTTTCTACTTGGGAGCAGGCGATATTGATGGAATGCACCGCATCGAGGTGGGCCCGGTTGACCATGATCGTATAGCCGCACTCGTCGCCGTCGCACTTGATCTGCTCAAGGCGTTCTCTTACCATCTTCATGAACACGTCGGTATTGTAGTGGCTCTTGGCCGGTATGAACATGGAGATGATCACCCCGGTGATGGTGGCATGCAGGCCCGAGTGGGCGACCATGTACCAGAGTACGATGCCCGCCACCAGATAGCCGACCGGGTTCCTGACCCAGAAACGGTTCATCAGAAAGAGGATGACGCAGACGCTGACGCCGCCCAGCAGATAGGCCATGTGGATCTCGGGAGTGTAGAACAGGGCGATGACCAGGATCGCACCGAGGTCGTCAGCGATCGCAAACGCCGTCAGAAAAATCCTGATGCCAAACGGAATGCGTCGGCCCAGGGTGGAGAGAATGGCCAGCGAGAAGGCGATGTCGGTGGCGATCGGAATCCCCCAGCCCGACATGGAATCGGCACCGCCGTTGAACCACCAGTAAATGAGCGCGGGAAAGATCATGCCGCCCGCGGCGGCGGCGACGGGCAGGGCGGCCCGACGGGGATCGGACAGCGCGCCGACCAGCATCTCCCGTTTGATCTCGAGTCCCACGGTGAAAAAGAAAAGCGTCATCAGGCCGTCGTTCACCCAGTGCGCCAAAGAGTGTGACAGCGAGGCGCCACCGATGGTCAGGGTGAATTCCTGGTGCCAGAAATGATTGTAGCTCTCGGGGCTGATGTTGGACCAGATCAGTGCGGCGATCGAGGCAAACAGAAGAAGAAAACCACCATTGGCAATGGTGTTGAAGAAGTTTTGGAAGGCGGTCGTGGCGATAACCTTTGAAACCAAGGATTCCGGACTGATTTGGTCGTCCGGAACATTGTCCTTATACATCGGTATGCCGGCTTTCTCCATCTCTTCGTGCCTCCCGACCCGCTGGTTTTAGATTAAAACTATTTATGCCCACAGATGTTTATGGATGTCCCGGAGGAGCTGTCGGACTGTAGAGCTCCACTTCCATATCGACCCGTACCCCGTCCTCCTGGCCGTCTCTCATCACCGAGATCCGCACCGTCTCCCCGACCGCCTTGTCGAGCAGTGCCAGCCGGACATCGTCCATTGTATGGATAGCCAATTCATCAATAAAGATCAATATGTCATCTTTCTTGATACCGGCATCACCGGCGTTGGATTGGGGATTGACCTCGACGATCTCCATTGTGGTCCCGTTTTCGATGTCCTTCTCCAGAAGGACGACCCCTATTTTGCCTTGGGGGGCGAACTCATAGGATTCGAGCAGAAAGAGATAGTCCGTGGTCGTGGCCAGCTCGGCCGCCGAGGCCCGGGTGGTGGCCAGGTTCTGCACCGAAACCTGGGTGAGCTCGATCCGGGCCGCCACCCGCGGGGGTATGCCAGAATCCTTGCGGGTGTGCTGATTTCCTGCGAGCACCACCATCCTGGTGTCCGGATGTTTCTCCAGGTAACCGACGATCGATTCGGCCATGGTTTCGTCCCAGAGGGCCTGCGCCTTGATAAAACCGGCGAAGCTGCCGCCCCCGTGATCCTGACCGTGCATCTGGTAGGTGGATTTCAGCCGCTCAGCGTACCCTTCCAGATCGAGTCTCATCTGGGTGGGCAGCTGCGCTTTCTGCTCGTCGCTGAGAGCCTCCAGGCTGCCGCCCTTGAAGACCGTATTGGTGATCTCCCTATCTATATTGAGCGCCACGAGCGGGATCTTGTGTTTACGGGCATAGGCGAAGATCGGCCTGAAGAGCCGGTAGTCGTAGCGCCAGACCTCGTAATATCGGGACTCGCGGATGAATTCGGCCTCGCTGAAGTCCGGGTCTTCTATGAACCGGTCCAGGGCCGGCTGGCTTGAGCGGGGAAACATCTCCATGCCGATGGCCAGCCGCTCGTCGCGGCTGTGCAGGGCTTCGATGAGCATTCTCTGGAGCAGGTGGTCGGGGCGCGAGGTGTGGGTCTCGCCGAGGTAGACGACGCGCTTATCGCTCAACTCGTCGACCAGCTCATCAAACTCGGTGAGCGCTTTCAGCGCCATACCGGCCGGCCGCTCCTCGAGCTCCACTCTGATCCCACTTTCGGTCGTAGGCGTCCGCTGCTCCTGGATCCGGCCGTTGTCGAAGTGGAGAAAGGAGTACTTGCCATAGTGGGAAAGACGACGCACCGCGGCCTCGGTCTGCTCCTTGGAATCGGAGCTGATCAGGGCGACGGCCAGCTCGCGGTTGAACGGGTTGGCGCGGACATCGACCGTAAAGCCGACTGCAGGGTGAGCCGGAAGGCCGAAACTATTTCTCATATGGCTCGACGACGTACCCAGAAAAATGATTGTCTGCGCTTCGAGATTCTGCTGGCTGAGATCCGCGGGCCGCGTTTGTCGACAGCCGTAGCCTTCGACAAACGCGATGACCGGCTCGTAGATATCCATCTGGCTGTCGTCGCCATGCACCACCAGGCATTCAGAGGCGCCCAGAATCGCCGACCAGACCGGCGCATATTCCGCACCGGAGAGCCGGCGCAGCATATCATAGTCGGGGTCGATGGCGATCTCCAGCGGGGCGGCGCCGACCTCGAAGCTCAGCGCGGTTTCAGAGTCGGTGATCAGCTCTTGGAATTTCTGTGTTCCCGTCGTCGTCTCGATGGAGACAGGCAGAAGAAGTTCATAGGCGGGATCCTGGGCCTGGACCACTGAGAAGGACACTGAGGTCGAGGCCGGACCGTCCTCGACATCGATATCTTTTATCTGCAGCACGGCCAAATCGTTGCGGCCAAGTCGCTCGGAGAAGAAGTTGCTCAGATCCTGGTCCGAGAGGTCCTCAAAAATCTTTTGCAGATCCTGCCACCCCGCCGATCGACCCTTGAAGGTCTGATAAACGCGCTGCAAGCTCTGAAAAAAGATCTCTTCACCAACTCTGAGTTTAAGCTCGTGAAAAAGCAGCGCCGATTTCTGGTAGCCGATCGCTCGACGGGCCTGATTTTCTCTTCGTTGATGGCCTGCCCCGTAGAACTCACCCAGCAGGGGGGCGGACTCGTTCACATAGTCCCGATAGCGCTGAATGGCCTCTTTACGTGCCTCGGGGCCCTCGCCCGCATCGCTGCGATAGGCCATGTCGGCGAGATAGGTGGTCAATCCCTCGGCCCAGTTGGCCGAGTCATAGGCGACGTCGATTGAGTTGCCGAACCAGGAGTGCAGAATTTCGTGTCCCAGTGAAGTCTCTTTGATAAACGGCAGCCGAATCACCTGCTGTCCCAGCAGGGTGAAGGTGGGGTAGCCGTAGCCGGTGGGCATGATGTTTTCAGCGATCACGTAGTGGTTGTAAGGAAACGGGCCGATGAGCTTCTCGTAGCGGCGCACGTAGTCGGCGGCGGCCTCCAGGTAGCCTGGCGCCAGCTCCTGGTCCTCTTTGAAAAACAGGGTATAGACGTGGAGATCGTCGCGGATCGTTTTTCGGGCTTTGACATAGCGGCCGCTTACCAGGGTGAGGGCGTAAAGCGGCTGTGAAAAGGAGAAACTCACCTGGCCGTTGTCATCGGTTTCTGCCAATTCATCGGCCTGGCTCAGTCCGGTGAATCCCTCGGGCAGCTGCGCGTTCAGCGAATACAGCGCCTTGTGCTGGGGGAGCGGGTGCCAGTTTGCGGTCAGGATGATGGCGCGCTCCGAGATGATGTTGGAGAAGCTGTCTTGGACATCCTTTTCATAAGAAATCAGGAGGGTTCTCTGTTCGTCCGTAGCTGGTAATGCGAGCGTGTCGCCCTGGATCTCGAGCGGTGCATTCTCGCGTTCCTCGCTGCTGATCAGCGCAGCGGTGACCCGCAGATCAGGAAAACTAAGCTGCAGGTCGTGGTCCTTGTCTATGGTGATCCTGCTGGTGCCCCACAGCAGTTTCTTCTCAAGGTCGAAGGAGACCGCCAGATCAATGTGCACAGGTGGTGGTGAAGGCTCATGGGCCGAGATCGTGGTATGCATAACCAAACTTAACGGAACTATGATTGCGAGGTATCTGAAGATCGTGGTAAACAGATTGTTCATGAGTATTATTTCCTTATCTCACCGGGAGTTAATTATTTGATTAAACACATATAACCAGCCTCGCACCAGATGCTAAAATTTTTTCCGGTGCTGCCTCCCCAATCAACAGGGATGACAATATTTTGAAGATTCGGCTGATCGGACTCAACGCGCGCTACTCGCACTCCTGTCTGGCGCTCTTCTACCTGCGCAATGAGCTGGAAAAACATGTGCCGGAAGCGGTCTGTGAGATCTGCCAGTTTACCATCAATGACCCCTATTATGCGCTGCTTCAGCGGCTCGCCGCAGGAGAACCGGATTGCCTTTTTTTCTCTTCCCTGATCTGGAACAGCGACCTGGTGGAGAGGCTGGTGATCGATCTTTTATCCGTCGATGAGCGTCTGCGTATTGTGGTTGGCGGACCGCAGGCCGAAATCGTCGGCTGCAGCTGCGGCGCCCACGACCGGCTGACCATTTTTTGTGGCGACATAGAGGCTGCAGATCCGAGTTTTTACATAGATCTGCAACGGGATAATCTGCGGGCTACGTATCGGGCCTCGTTTCTGCAATCGACCGGCAGGGCGCTCGACTATCCCTACCGCGATGAGGATTTCACTCTTCATCTGGCCAATCGCGCCGTCTATTACGAGTCTTCCAGGGGCTGTCCCTTTTTCTGCTCCTATTGTCTCTCATCATCTGAAAAAGGGCTGTTCCATAAAGATCTGGCCCAGGTCTTCAGCGAGCTTGATCATATCCTGTCACACAGCCCGGAAACGGTACGCTTCGTGGATCGCACCTTCAACGACAACACCGACCGGGCGCTGGCCATCTGGTGCTACCTGGCGGACAGGGATCCGGACGCGCTGTTTCACTTTGAAATAGCCCCGGACCGCTTTACCGAGCAGATGTTTGACTTTCTGGCCCAAGTCAGACCGGGGCTTTTCCAGTTCGAAATAGGCATCCAGTCGACCCATCCCGACACCCTGGAGGCGATTCGCAGACCCATAGATTCCCTGGCTGCAGGGGAAACGATAAAACGGTTGCGGCGCAGTGAAAATATCCACCTCCACGCCGATTTGATTCTCGGTCTGCCACATGAAACGAAGGAGACATTCAGGGGGTCAATTAACGATATCTTTGCGATGCGGCCCCACTATATCCAGATGGGATTGCTGAAACTGCTGCCCGGAACAGAAATTCGCCGCCAGGCCCAGGCCTGGGAATACAAAGCGGCAGCAGAGCCACCGTACCCGGTACTCGCAAATCGCTGGATTGATGCAGCGACGCTGCGTTCTCTGTACTGGCTGGGCGAGTGCCTGGAGCGGTGCGTCAACAACCGCTATTTCCCCTCGCTCTGGGACTACCTGGTGGGTCGGCAAGAGGATATGGCCGCTTTTTTCGGTGCGCTCGCGGAGATCTTCCACGACCAGGACTATTTCTGGAAAGCCGCCACCCAGACGACCCTGGTCCGGCTGCTTCTTACGCAGTGCCGGAAGCGGGCCGATTTTGACCTGGTCCGCGAACTGATCTGCTACGACTGGCTGCGCTGCGGCCATCGCTATCTGCCCGAGCCGCTGTGCTACCGGGAGGAACCGGTGGATGAACTGCGCCGCGGGCTCTACCACCGTCTGCCCCGGGAGATGGCCGGGCTCTTCACTTCGGCGCAGCGCAAGAGCTTCATCAAGACCAGCGTCTTCCACTATTTTTCAGCACAGGCGCTGGGCCGGGTGGGCCTGGAGACCGGCGAAGATCCCGCTCTTGTCTGTTTTCTGGGAGAGCGCGAGGACAGCGTCCAGCGTCTCAATAAAGCCGTGCTCCTGCACATCGCCGATTGACCTCGCTGCACACCTGTATATAGTTGGCACTACATCACGTAGTACAAAGATAAAGGATAAGCCACGGGAGCGTGTCGTGACCACCTATCGCCTGCTCAAGAAAAATGTCATCGCCCGCGAAGGGCTCGACCTGCTGGGTACGCAGTTCTCAATCAGCGACAACGACCAGGACCCGCATGGTATCCTGGTGCGCAGCGCCAGGGTCAACACCGATTCCTACCCCTCGCTGCTGGCCGTGGCCAGGGCCGGGGCGGGGGTCAACAACATCAGCGTCGAGAAAGCCACCGAGCGGGGCGTCTGCGTGTTCAACACCCCGGGCGCCAACGCCAACGCGGAGGTCGATCTGGTCTTCCCGATGATCGGCGTCTGGCAGCGCAACATCTATAGCGGCATCAAATTCTGTGAATCGCTCAAGGAACTCGAAGGCGACCAGGTCGACGGCCAGGTGGAGCGGCAGAAATCAGCCTTTCGCGGCGTCGAGATCGCCGGCAAGACGCTGGCGGTCATCGGCCTTGGCCAGATCGGCGTGAGGCTGGCCAACGGCGGCGTGCACCGCTTCATGAAGGTCAAGGGCTTCGACCCGAAGCCGGCGCTGGCCAACATCCACATGCTGTTGCCCGATGTCGAGCTGGTGCATTCCCTCGACGAGGCGATCGGCACAGCCGATATCGTCAGTCTGAACGTGCCACTGATCGATAGAACCAGACACCTGGTCAACCCCGAATTCATCGCCCGGATGAAGAAAGGGGCGCTGCTGGTCAACTACGCCCGCGGCCCCATCGTCGACCAGCAGGCTGTGCTCAGAGCCCTGGACAGCGGCCGGTTGAGAGGTTATATCGCCGATTTTCCCACCGAAGAACTGATCGGCCACGAGCGGGTACTGCTCACCCCCCACCTCGGCGCCTCCACGTCCGAATCCGAAGAGAACTGCGCCATGATGGCGGTGCGGGAGATGTCCAGCTACCTACGTTACGGCAACATCACCAATAGCGTCAATTTTCCCAATGTCGAGATGATCCCCTCGGATCTGGTGAAAACCCGGCTCATCGTCATCAACCGCGACGTGCCCGGCATGATCGCTTTTATCACCAACGTGCTGGGCGACAACCAGATCAACATCGACTCTTTCAAGAATGAATCAAACGGCACCATCGGCTACAACATCATCGATATGGAGGCGGACGTTCCCACCAGCATCGTCGAGTTGATCAAAGACAACGATGATGTGATCAGGACAAGGATCATTACATTCAGTCGTTAGTAGTCGATGAAAAGTTATTGATATCAATTGCACATTTCATGGCTGACACGATCCCCATAGTCATCGGCAAAAGCCGGGATTACGACCTCGAGCGGATAAAAGGGTTCTGCGAGCAGGCCGCAGCTCAGCTCGAACTGCCGGTGAATATGCACGGCTCCTCGCTGCTGCTCAAACCGAACCTGATCAGCAGCAGGGCCTCGCAGCTGGCCTGCAGCGACGCAAGATTCGTGCGGGGGGTGGCCGAGTGGTGTCTCGATCAGGGGGCGCGGCTGGCGATCGGCGACTCGCCGTCCTTCGGCAGCGCCTGGCAGGTGATGAAGAAAATGGGCATCGCCGCCGGACTCGAGGGGCTGGACGTGCGCTTTGTCGAATTCAAGAGCCCGCACGAGCATATCCTCACCCATGGGGTCAAGGTCGGTATCGCCGAGGATGCGCTGGCTTGCGACCTGCTCGTCAACCTGCCCCGGATAAAGGCCCACAGCCAGATGTACGTGACCATGGCGGTGAAGAACCTGTTCGGCATCGTCTGCGGCATGCGCAAGGCGGTCTGCCACATGAAAAACGGCCTGTCGCACCAGAAATTCGGCGACCTGATGCTCGATCTGGCCTTCGTTCTGCCGAACCAGATCACCCTGGTCGACGGCATCGAGGTGATGAGCAGACGCGGACCGATCAGGGGCGAGCTGCTCGAGCTGGGCTGCCTGTGCGCCGGCATCGATCCTGTGGCGGTCGACACAATGCTGCTGGAATTGCTCGAACTCGACCGGAACAGGTCCCCGGTCTGGCGGGCGGCGCAGGCCCGGGGCTTCAAAGGTGCTGGAATCGAAGCGATCGAGTGTATAGGTGAGAGGCCCGCGTCTTTTTCCGGCAGCGGCTTTCGGGCGCCGTCGCTGCTGAACCCGGTGGTGTTCAACCCGTTTCGTTTTATGCACAGTTCGCTGAAACGGGCCATGGCTTCGTCTCGAAGTTAAATTCTTCGTTGCAACAAGGTAACGGGGTTTTGTTTCAATATGTTACAATTTATTATTTAGTGAGGTTGTCCTATGTTTAATATGACTGGCAAGGTAGCCCTGG
>JABDQA010000124.1 GCA_013042475.1 Desulfofustis sp. | reverse complement strand
GCATTATGGTGTCTTTTTGTTTGGCTCAGCCGACAGGAAGCGGGATAATTAAATTGAAGCTGAACAAATCCCTGCAAGACAATAGGGTGTGAAGGTAAACGAAATAATTGGATTCATCAGCTCCCTGCGTAGTCCTGTTCTATAATTAGAGCGGCCCTGATCAACCAGGTGATAATGGTGACGCCCAAGGCGAAGATACCAACGGTGACGCTGAGTTCGATCCAGGTCGGCAGATAGTCAACCACCTCCCCAAGCGGACTGGGCAGAAAACCCGGCACGATCAGCCCAATCCCTTTCTCCATCCAGATCGCGATGAAGAGGAAAAAGCAGGCCGGCAGCAGTACCTTGGGGTTGCTCTTACCAGGATTGAATGCCAGCACCAGGGTGGAGATCAGATTAACTCCCACCGAAGTCCAGATCCACGGCACCAGCGAGTCATGGCCGTCCATACCGAAAAACAGATAGACCGCTGAACTGGAGTGATGGGTGGGAAAATAGAATTCCTTGAAAACTTCAGAAAAGAGCATGAGCAGATTGATTATTGCAGACACCACGATGATCAGCCTGAGCTTATTGAACACAGTACGTTCAATTTTATATGGGGTCGAACTGTGTATGACAGCAAGTACCAGGGTGATCAGCGCCGGTCCGGCGGCAAAAGCGGAGGCCAGGAATCTGGGGCCCATCAACGGGTTGTTCCAGAACGGCCGGGCTGGCAGGCCCTGGTAAAGGAAGGCGGTAACCATGTGGATCGAAAAGGCCCAGAAAATGGAGATGAATACGAAAGGCCGATATTTTCTCTCGTCAGCGGCCTTGCCTTTGTAATGGCAATAGAGAATATAGGCCGGCACCAGCGCATTGAGGAGCAGATAGCCGTTCAGGACGAGCACGTCCCAGGCGAGAATAGACGATGGAAAGTTGAAGATGCCTATCACCGGGATCAGGTGCCAGGCCTGAAGCGGTCCGCCAAGATCGACGAGGATAAAGGTCAGGCACATCACCAGCGCCCCTACGGCCACCCCTTCGCCGATGATCACCACCCGGTGAAAATCCGGATCGTGAAAAATATAGGCGGGCAGGATCAGCATGACCGCGGCAGCTGCCACGCCGACGAAAAAGGTGAAATTGGAGATATAAAACCCCCAACTGACGATGTCGTTCATACCGGTGACCGCCAGTCCGTAGCGTGCCTGGTAGGAATATGCATACAGGCCGAGACCGATGAGGGCAAGGAGCAGCAGGCGTAACAATTGAAAGCCGAGGCCGCCGCGCAGGTTCCACCTGGCGACATCGATGACGAAGGTTCTGAGGTTCTTTTCATGCAGAGGTCGCATCGGTTCACCCGTCAGTCAATGAAATACCAGAACTTCGGTTGAGTACCCAATTCTTCCTTCATCCTAAACACCTTCTTATGCTTCAGCACATAGCGGATTTCGCTGTCCGGATCGAGCAGATTGCCGAACACCCGCGCGCCCGTCGGGCAGGCCTCCACGCAGGCGGGCAGTCTACCTCTTCTGGTCCGCTGAATGCAGAAGGTGCATTTCTCCATTTTGCCTTTGGGGCGAATCCGATTGCCCAGGTAGTGCTGCCGGCGGGTGACCTCCTCTTGGGGAACCTCGGGCTTGCCCCAATTAAATCTTCTCCCATAGTAGGGGCAGGCGGCCTGACAATAACGGCAGCCAATGCACCAGTCATAGTCCACCACGACGATGCCGTCGGGCTCCTTCCAGGTAGCTTTGGTTGGGCAGGCCTTGGTACAGGGTGCTTTTTCACAGTGGAAGCACTGGGTGCCCATGTAAAATTTGTTTTCTACCGGGACCTCGTGATAATACTGGCCGTCGCCCGTACTGGGGTCTAACTGGCCCGGCTCCATCTCGAAAATACGGATATATTGAGTATTGGTCTTGCGGTCCAGGTTGTTCTCTTCGACGCAGGCCGTCACGCACTCCATGAAGCCTTCGCACCGGGTGATGTTGAAAGCATAGCCGTAGAGGACGCCTGCGAGCGGCGGGTGGCTCGTCATCTGGATGTCGAGGTCGTCACTCATCTTGGCCAGGCGCTCCAGCCTGCGCACGGTGGCATCCTTCTCCTCCTGGGTCATGAGCCGGTAATTCTTTTTAAAAAACTCCTGCCACCTCAGTTTGAACTCCTCTGAACCCGCCGCCTCCACCGATGGAATGCATCCCGTGGTCAGTGCCGCACTGCCCGCGGCGGCAGCGATCGACAACGACTTGATGAAACTCCGGCGACTGCCGGCCTGCTCGAATAGAGGCAGGCGAGCAAGGTCGTTGGATTTTGGGCGGTCAGAACACATGCGTATCTCCGTTCATTCTATCGGCACCGAATAGGTTGCGGGGAACCTCTTCTCAAATCTCGGTGAATGAGGGTTGTGGCAGGTGGTACAGTTGAACACAACTCGATCGCCGGCCCAGTTGGTGACTCGCTTGCCATGAGCTCCGCCAAGCCAGTCCCGCTTCTGACGGAAATGGCATTGGCCGCAGAGCTGGTAGCTGTGGTCGAAATCGATCTTCCGGCCTTTTTTGTCTTCGAGGTAATCCCGTTTTTCCGGATGGTGGCAGTCGATGCAGGTCAGCCCCGCATCGCTTCGGCCGTGTTCGAGTTCAATGTCTGCGTGGGTCAGCTCTTTGCCTTCGTTTACCGTGATCGGCTTGTCACCGTGACAGCTGCTGCACTTGTAGCGTTCGATGCGCTTCTTCCTGGCCAGAACTCGGAACGGGCCGCCCTGGTAGTTCTCTTTGGCGAGAACCGTATCCTCGGCCACGTAATGGTCCAGAGGTACTGATCTGTTATCGAATTTTCGATCAACAGCCTTAACCTCGTCGAGAAACGACTCCTCGCTGGTATTGCCCGCAGCGGCAGCAATACAGATGATGAGCAGCACCAGCATGAAAATGATGGGCGCCATGCTGCCGTGTATGGATGGCGAGCCTGTGTGCCGGCCGGCGACGGTAATCATACTCATTTCCGTGTGAACTCAGTCAGGGGTTGAGACTGGGGAACGGCCGCGTGGCACTGCCGGCAGTCACCCCGGGAGGCATGGTCTATTCTTATCTCGACCACCGCCCCCGGCCCGGTGTGGCAGGCAATGCAGTTCTCTCGCAGCTGCAGACTGTGGGGGATCGGCGGGGGAGAACTGCCAAGAAAGGAAAGACCGAGTTTCGGCGCTGCGATCGACACCCAGTCTGTCTCCACGAACGGTTCCCCGGTCTTGGTCTGGGCATGACATTGGGTGCAGAGAACATTTTCGGGATGCGGCGTAACGGGAGCAAAGGCATCGAATTCCGTGCTGTACCCTCCCTTCCCGTGACAGGATAAGCAATCGGTTTCATTGCCGCTGAAAGCGAGATCGACCACGTGCGGAATGCGCGGCGGCGATCCGGGATACTGCCGGAGTGCGTAAAATTCTGCAAGGGTTCTGCCGCCGGAATCGGCGCTGAGATTTGCCGTCGGTGTCCTCTGCTGGGCGGTAAACAGCTTTTTGCCCTGGTTGTCGAAGTTGTCCGGAACATCTGAAGCGGTGGCTGTCGCAGCCCCTCCCAGCAGTGTTGCCAGGGGCAGCAGCAGGGAAACGACCAGGAGCGAGAGGGGTGCGCCCCTCGAGTGATGGGCGTGGGTTTTCATCATGCTTTCTCCAGCCTGACTGCGCATTTTTTATAATCCGGCTGCTTCGAGATCGGGCAGAAGGCGTCGAGCGTGACTTCGTTGATCAGGTAGCTTTCATCGAAGAAGGGTACGAACACCATACCTCTGACCGGAACACCTCGGCCATTGATCTGGGCCGGCATGGTAAGCTCACCGCGGCGAGAAATTATTTTCACCAGTTCGCCGTTCACCACACCCAGATCGGCAGCATCTTCGGGATGGATTTCCACGTAGGATGACGGCACAGCGTTGTGCAGCACCGGCACCCGCCGGGTCATCGACCCGGTATGCCAGTGTTCGATCACCCGGCCGGTGTTGAGCCAGAAATTGTACTCCTCATCGGGCGATTCGGCAGCCGGCTCGTACGGGCGCGCCCAGATCCAGGCTCGGTTGTCCTTTTTGCCGTAAAAGTCAAAATCCTTGTCGTTTTTACAGGCGGGGTCGTAGGCCGGGTTGTACCGCCATCTCGTTTCCCTGCCGTCGACAAACGGCCACTGGACCCCGGAGCGCTCGGCAAGAACGGTGTAGGGCGCCATCTCATGTTTGGGCCCGGTATGGAATCTTCGGTATTCCTCCCAGATCGGTTCAATATAGTTATCCTGGGACCAGGGAAACTGCTTTTCAAAGCCGAGTCTCTTGGCCACCTCAATGATCTGCCAGGTGTCTGACATTGCCTCGCCTGGAGGGTCAACGATCTGGGCGAAATGCTGGGTGCGGCGCTCCGAGTTGCCGAACATGCCCTCCTGCTCGATCCACATGGCGGCTGGCAGAATGACGTCGGCCACGTCGGTGGTCGGGGTTGGGTAGACGTCTGAAACCACGACAAAACGATCGTCCTTGAGCGCGCCGTCGCGGTAGCGCCTTAAATTGGGCATGGTGACCATCGGGTTGGTGACCTGAATCCACATGAACTTGATGTCGCCCCGGTCCAGGGCCCTGAACATCTCCACCGTGTGATAGGATGGTTTGGGATCGATATTTTCAACCGGAACCTGCCAGATCTCGGCCGCCATCTGGCGATCATTCTCGTTCATGACCACGCCGTGGGGGAGCTTGTGGGTCAGAGTTCCGACTTCGCGCACCGTGCCGCAGGCGCTCGGCTGGCCGGTCAGCGAGAACGGACTGTTGCCCGGGGTGGAGATCTTCCCGACCAGCAGGTGGATGTTGTAGACCAGGTTGTTAATCCAGGTGCCACGGGTATGCTGATTCATTCCCATGCACCAGAAGGAGGTGACCTTCAGGGAGGGATTGCCGTACAAAGAGGCCAGATATTTTATTTCTTCAGCGGGGACTCCGGAAATCTTCTCGACTTTTTCCGGGGTGTAGTCTTCGAGGAACAGCTTGAATGCTTCGAAATCGATCGTTTCGGCGCTGTCGCTAAAGGTAAAGTGATCTTCGGTTCCGTAGCCGATGTTGGTCTTGCCCTTGTGGAATGACACATGCTCATTGACGAAATTATCATTGACCCAGTTGTTTTTAATGATTTCGTAGCAGATCGAATTGGCTACCGCCAGATCGGTCTGGGGCTTGAAAATGATAGTTTTATCGGCCGCCTGGCTGGTCCGGGTGAAACGAGTGGCGAAGTCGATGATTTTCACGCCGGCTCGCCGCTTGCGGTTTGACAGCATGCGCGAGAACAGCACCGGGTGCATTTCCGCCATGTTGTTGCCCCAGGTGACAAAGACGTCGGCATGGTCGATGTCTTCGTAACAGCCCATCGGTTCGTCCAGCCCGAAAGATGTCATGAAGCCGGTCACTGCGCTGGCCATACAGAGCCTGGCATTGGCCTCGACGTTGTTGGTGCCGAGGCATCCCTTGAACAGCTTGGAGGCCACATAGCCGTCGGGAATGGTCCACTGTCCTGAACCGTACATCGCCACCGAATCCTTGCCGTAGGTATCGCGAGTCTCTTTAAGTTTTTCAGCCACCAGATTAAGGGCTTCGGAGATCGGAACCTCGACCAGAGTGCCGTTTTTTCTGACCTTGGCTGTGGTAATCCTATCTCGTCCGTACAGTGCCTGCACGGAATGATAGCCCTTCATGCAGCAGAGGCCCTTGTTGACAGTGCAGTTGGGATCTCCCTTAACCGCAACGGCCCGGCCGTCGCTGACGCCGACCAGCAGTCCGCATCCTGTTCCACAGAATCGGCAGGGGGTTTTCTGCCAGGCCAGTACGCCGGGGCCACCGGCCAGTCTGTTCCAGCTGCCGAAGCTGATTCCTGGGAAGAGTGAGCCGGCAGTCGCAAGGGCACTGCCGATGGCTGCCTGCTTGATGAACTCCCTTCTGTCAAGTTTCATATCCTGGGTTCTCCCACATCATTCAAGTTTTTCGTTGTAGCCGAAGGCGAGACTGAGAGACTGCAGCGAAGGCAGACTCTTTATTGTGTGCTGAAGCTGTTTTTCGGTATGTTCATCAGGCGTATCGGTAACGACAACGACCACGTCCTGATTGTCGGCGGGGATAACCTGGCAGTGCTCGAGGGTCGATAGCTCTTCGCATAAAGACTTGCGCGCATCCCTTTTGGGTATGGCAAGATAGCTGAAGATGGGCATGAATTCTCCTGTTCAGGGAAAAGAGAAGTACCACATTGTATGCATTCATTATATCATACGGGTGCTGGAGACTCTTGACTTAGGTCAAAAACAGAAAAAATAGGGACGGTTTTGATAAATACTCACATTGATGGTTGGTGATGCATGGCTGCATTAAATATCTGAGCAACGTCTTTGATTTTCTTTGGTATGAATTGTAAGTAATTGCTTTTTTTAAAAAATGAGTATTGGAAATAGATGTTGTCTGTTATTCTTTTGGATGTTTCAAGCGCCAGGGTGAATCTATCACAACTATGTGCTTACAGTAGCTCAGCAGATTATCAATCAAGTCAAGAAGGAGAAGGCTATGTCAATGTTTTGCCATCAGTGTCAGGAGACAATGAAGAACGTGGGCTGCTCGATGAAGCAGGGGATGTGCGGAAAAACCGCAGAAGTTGCTAACCTGCAGGACCTATTCATCTGGTGTCTCAAAGGAATTTCATTCTGGGGAAATAAGGCAAAAGACTTTGATATCTACAGCGATAAAGCCGGCTTTTTCATAGACAAAGGCCTCTTTTCAACAATCACCAATGCCAACTTCGACCGCAATTTTTTCATAAGTTCCATCAAAGAGAGCATCAGCATTAGAGACGAACTGAAAAATTCGTTTTTGCAGGCACACGAACAAAGACAAAGCCAAGTGTTTGCAGACTCTGTTCCAGAATGCGCCTCATGGGTTCCCGTCGATGATGCGGATATCTCTGCCAAGGCAGAGAGTGGCACTGGCGGTTGGTTGGAAATAGAAGATGAGGATGAGCGTTCTCTTAAAGCCACAATTTTATATGGTCTGAAGGGGATTTCGGCATATGCCGAGCATGCTTATCAAATTAAGAAATCATGCAGAGAGATTTTCGAATTTCTCATGGAGGCGCTCGCCGCCCTCGCTGACGAGAAGAAATCACAGGAAGAGCTCTTTGATTTGGCAATAAAAACCGGCCAGATGGGGGTCAAGACAATGGCGCTGCTTGATGAGGCTAATTCAGCCGCCTACGGAGACCCTGAAATATCACAGGTCAATATTGGGGTGGGAAGTAATCCTGGGATTCTTATTACCGGCCATGACCTGGTAGACTTGGAAGAGTTGCTTGAACAAACCCAGGGCCAGGGAGTGGACATTTACACTCACAGCGAAATGCTTCCTGCACACTATTATCCGAAGCTAAAAAAGTATTCTCATCTACATGGCAATTACGGGAATGCATGGTGGTTGCAGAAGGAAGATATCGCCAACTTCAATGGCCCGGTTTTGTTTACTTCCAACTGCCTGGTTCCTCCGAAAGGTGTTGACTATACTGACAAATTGTTCACTACCGGCGCAGTGGGATACGAGGGTGTCACCCATATCGCTGACCGGCCGGAAGGCGGGCAGAAAGATTTTTCGACAATCATCGAAATGGCCAAAACATGCAGTCCTCCCAAAGAAATTGAAACGGGCCATATAACTGGAGGGTTTGCACACAAGCAGGTACTTGCGGTGGCGGATAGAGTGATCGAGGCAATAAAGTCCGGTGCCATTAAACGTTTCGTGGTGATGGGAGGCTGCGACGGTCGGCATAAAAGTCGCAGTTATTATACGGATGTTGCCAAAGCATTGCCTGAAGACACCATCATTTTGACCGCCGGTTGCGCAAAATACAAATACAATAAGCTTGATCTAGGGGATATCGGTGGTATCCCTCGAGTACTCGATGCAGGCCAGTGCAATGATTCATATTCGCTCGCTGTCATTGCCATGGAACTCCAGAAAGCTTTTGCACTCGATGATATCAATGATCTACCGATTTCTTTCGATATTGCCTGGTATGAACAGAAAGCTGTGCTCGTTCTCTTGGCCTTGCTCGCACTCGGTGTAAAAGGGATTCGAGTGGGCCCAACTTTGCCGGGCTTCTTATCTCCGGGGGTCGCAAATGCCCTGATTGAAAAGTTTGATTTAAAGCCAATAACTACCCCTGAAGAAGATGTAGCAGCCATGATGTCTGGGAATTAGAACTTCAGGGTAGCGTTGCAAGCTCTTAGAACGGCATATTTAAAGGCTCTGCCTATCAATTGTAGAGCCTTTAAATACTACAATGTTGTATCGCTATTACTGGTATGTTACGTGGGAGGAAGGTCTGGTTCAGCACCGCAGAAATGATTGCTGATGGCAGCCAATCGCACTATAGATAACCATGAACAAATTACTCATATACGATGACGATGCTTCAATTTACCTGGCGGAAATAGAGAAGCGCAACCTCCCTGAAATTGAAATACATACCGCGATATCTCCCGAGGAAGCTCAACTGCAGGCGCCTACTACCGACATTATTTTCGGCAGACCCGTCCTGGTAGCTTCAATTCTTCCAGAGGCAAGGCAGCTCAGATGGGTGCAATCGACCTTTGCCGGAGTTGAGCCTCTGTGTGAATCTCATCTGCCTGATAACTATGTCCTGACCGGAGTTAAAGAGCTATTCGGCTCCTTGATGAGCGAATACGTTTTTGGATATATTCTCGCCCGTGAGCGCTCCATTTTGGCAACTGCTCGGAATCAGCAGAAGAAAATCTGGAAGCGGATTAAATATCGAAGTCTGTCAGGAGTTACCATCGGTATAGTGGGGCTTGGCTCAATTGGCAGAGAGATTGCCCGCACTGCCAGTCATTTCAGCATGAGGACGTTGGGGCTGAAGCGAACTCCCGGGGATATCGACAATGTCGAGCACATTTACCAACCGGCTGATCTCAATCAATTTCTATCCCAACTCGACTATCTGGTTCTGGTTTTGCCCGATACCACGGAAACAAGGTGCTTTATAAGCAAAAATGAATTAGCCCTGATGAAAGACAGTTCGGTCCTGATAAATGTTGGTCGGGGAGTTACCATCGATCAGAGCGACCTGCTTGCAGCCCTGCAGGCCAGAATCATAGGCGGCGCGATTCTCGATGTTTTCGAAGATGAACCTTTGCCACCGGACAACCCGCTCTGGAACATGGAAAACGTAGTGATCACGCCCCATAACTCGGCGTTTTCTTTTCCCGATCAGGTAGCGGCCATTTTTTGTGAAAATTATCTGCGTTATGTAAATGGACTGCCACTTCGTCATGTAGTAAATTTTAGTAAAGGATATTAATAAGATCGGTCATGCCGCTTTTTTTATTTTCACTACTGTTGGCGAAAAAATCCCCAGAGTGCTTATCGTTAGTCAGGTTCCTCGTAGAGGGATGCCATGATCACCAAAGATCATGACCGGGTACCACCGTAGTTTGCTGTGGTCAGCCCATCGTTGGCAAGAGATAGAATAGTATTTCCCCATCTCTTGCGACAATATTCAATCAGTTCTGCAGCAGTTTAAAAACCCATTAAGGAGGGAAAGATCATGAAAAAAGGTTTAGGTATTGTTCTCGCACTCATGGCCATAGGGGTTTTTTCCGTTGCCAGCGGCTTCAACAATCAGGCCGAGGCAGCTGATGATAAAACCGTTACGGTCGGGGTTAACAGTGAAAACCCGCCCTGGATCTTCGCCAAAGATGGAAAAATGATGGGCTTTGAAGCCGACATCGTGGAAGAGTTTGCCAAAAGAGCCGGCTATAAACTCGATTACAAATCTGCCCCCTTTGCCACGGTGCTCACCGGCGTGCAATCCGGCCAGTGGGATATCGCCATGTCGTCAATCTGGATCAAGAAAGAAAGGGCCGAGGTTATGGATTTTGCAGATCCCTATTACGACTCAGGCATTGGCATGATGACTCGCACGGATGGTATTGCCGACCTGAGCGAGATGAAGGGCAAAATGTTCGGTTCAGACACCGGCTCCGCCAATGAAGCGTGGCTTGTCGAAGCGCAGGATGAATACGGTCCATACAAAATTAAAAGCTACGACTATTGGGTGGATGCGGTGCTCGATCTCGAGGCGGGCCGCATTGATGGCGTGGTGGTAGACGACCCCATTGCTCTTTATTACATCAAGCAGCACCCCAATTCCAACCTTGCCATGAATATCTATATTCCGGGTTTCAAGGCAGGCCAGGCACTCGCTTTCAAGAAAGGATCACCGCTTCGTGATGAGTTCAACAAGATTCAAAATGAGATGAAAAAAGACGGTACTCTCCAGAGTATCCATAAGAAATGGTTTGGCACCGAGCCGCCCAAGGATAGCTCGACTATTAATATGGTCGGACCCTATATGCCGAATGAAAAGCCGGCCATGTAAGGAAAGATTGTCATAATCTGAGGCTCCGGCTACGAAAGTAGCTGGAGCCGCATTTTTATAAGTCAAGGTGGCAAACAGTTCCGAAAATCCCGCACTCGCAACCCGGATATTTTCTGATTCAGGCCCTGAACATCCTATTTGGCCCAAAAAACAGTGATATACAGCTTCTGCCCTGGCATCCGGAAACTTCATGTCAACAAGGCCTGATAACACCCACAAATTCGTTCGCACCCATCCAAGCTGGTCTGTTTGGTTGAGACGACCACCGGTTGTGGCGCTTTCATTCGCCTTGCTGGCCTCCTATGCCGTATTTCTATTGCCCTCTGCGGAAACAGAATCATCACTATTGTTTTATCTGAATATCAACCTTTTTATTCTCTACGTCCTGTTCTGTACCGGCAATGTCCTGGCTGACGGTAAAAAACCTGAAAGCCTGAAAATGTTAGTCGCTCTGGCTCTTATTGCCATAATGTGCTGGCTTTTTTACCGCTATTCTGGAGCAGAGTGGCACAGGCTTAGGGAATTCTTTTTTAACTGGGAAAAACTGCAAGGCAAATGGTGGATCCTCTGGCAAGGCCTGGAGGTGACCCTACTGCTGGCTTTCATATCGGGGATCGGCAGCGTGCTGATTGGACTGCTGGTTGCCATTCTGCATACCCTGCATAGCCCCACCCTCAACTTTTTTCTTAGAGTTTATATCGATGTGTTCCGTTCGATCCCGATGATCGTCATCATGGTTTTCATTTTTTTCGCTCTGCCGTTCATGGGCATTTCACTGGGCTCGATTGTCACCACGGTTCTCGCTTTATCATTGGGCTATGGTGCATACGCAACCGAATGTTTCAGGGCAGGCATTGAATCGGTTCACACAGGACAACTTGAGGCTGCGCGATCGCTCGGGCTCTCACGTTGGAAAACAATCTCTAAAATTATTCTTCCCCAGGCTTTTCCAGTTGTCATCCCTCCCCTGACCGGGATACTTGTGGCAATGTTAAAGGACACTGCCGTTGCCTCAATTGTAGCTGCCCCGGAATTGCTGAAACGGGCCCGGGAACTTTATACCAGTGAGACCAATCCGACACCTCTGGTTGCTGCCGCATTGATTTATCTCATGGTTCTTATTCCTCTGGTCAGGGTCGTCAATGTCCTCGAGAACAAGCTAGGGAAAAAAAGAAGCAGGTAGAAATGAATGACGCCGAAACGATGATAGAGGTTGTAGACCTTCACAAACACTTCAAGGATTTGCATGTCCTGAGAGGGATCAGCACCACCGTCAAGCAATCCGAGGTAGTGGCGGTTATGGGACCATCAGGCAGCGGCAAGTCCACTTTTCTGCGTTGCCTGAATCGCCTCGAGGAGCCGAGTTCTGGGCATATTTATATCGAGGGTGTCGACATCCTGGCTCCCTATATCGACATCAACCGGGTACGGACCGAAATAGGCATGGTTTTTCAGAGCTTCAACCTGTTTCCGCATCTCACTGCGATCGAGAACATTAAGCTGGCTCCGATGAGCGTCAGGAAATTATCGGACAAGGAAGCGGTCGACAGGGGCATGGCCTTATTGGAAAAGGTTGATTTGGCGGAAAAAGCAGATACCTACCCTGAGCAGCTTTCAGGTGGTCAACAGCAGCGTGTTGCCATAGCGAGAGCTTTGGCGATGCAGCCCCAGATTATGTTTTTTGATGAACCGACCTCAGCGCTTGATCCGGAGATGATCGGCGAGGTGCTCGACGTGATGCGCAATATGGCCAAAGAAGGTATGACAATGATGGTGGTGAGCCATGAAATGGGCTTCATAAAAGAAGCTGCCGACCGGATTCTTTTTCTCGTTGACGGCGAGGTAGTCGAAGATGGGACGCCGGATCATATCTTCAATCGGACCACTCACGAACGAACGCTCGAATTTTTAAGCAAGATTATTTAGGCACACGCATCAGATCGTAATGGCAGATCCAGCTTCAAACAAAAATGGAACCGCACGTCTGGCGGATTTGAAGGCCAAGGCTGGATACGTCCCGGTCATCCGCAGAAACGGCTTCGTATACGCTTTTCTCTCGCTGTTAGTGCTCTACGCTATTTTTTTACTGCCCGCCAAGGGTTCTCCCGAAACACTCGATCTCGGCAGGATTATTCTCTTCTGTTTGCTCCTTCTGGTGTGGGCAATCCTTATTTTCACCGATGAGCTCAAGCCGGAGAAAATGAAAACAGTGATTGTTTTTACTATTTTCATCATTGCTGCCTGGCTCTATTACCGCTACTCGACAGCCAGATGGGGTGAAATGGGTTTTCTCTTTTTTAACCTGGAGATGATACAAAAGGCTTGGCCCACTCTTGTGGAAGGATTTTGGACAACACTTCTGCTGGCTGTCTGTGCCGCGATCATGAGTACAATTATCGGACTCCTGCTCGCCATTTTCCGCTCCTTTGAGAACCGGGTTCTGAATTTTTTTATCATTGCCTACGTCGATTTCTTCAGAGCAATGCCGATCATCGTTCTAATGATGCTGATTTACTACGCGCTGCCTTTCATGGGCATTCGGCTCAGTGCGATTGTCTCCGGAATACTTGCCCTTGGGCTGAATAGTTCCGCCTACGTAAGCGAGATTTTCCGGGCCGGATTTCTGTCCGTAAAAAAGGGGCAGATCGAAGCTGCCAACGCCCTGGGACTGAATCCGATCCAAACGATGCGCTACGTCATCCTGCCCCAGGCATTTCGAGTAGTCATTCCGCCTCTGGTTGGAAACTACGTTGCCAGCGCCAAAGACACTGCGCTAGCCTCGTCGATATCGATAATCGAGTTACTCAAGGCCGGGCTTTCCCAGAAATCACTGCTCGCGAACCCATCCCCACTCATCTTTGTGACCGCGCTTTATCTGATCATGTTCGTGCCGCTCACCAGATTTTCCGGCTACCTCGAAAAAAGGATGAAGGCCAGCCAGCGCCAGGTGCGCCTATAGCTCAGCAGCTCTTTTTCTGCAAGTCCTATCGATCGACAACAGTTTTGGCTGCGATAAACAAGAACAGCTCATAAATATGCAGTGCCAGTCCCCTGACAGATGAGGGCTTATTCGTGACAACTTTTACTACAGCTCTGATTCATGAAGCCAAAAGAAGGATTAAGCCGACCGTCCTGAGAACACCCCTGATACATTCCCCGCCGTTGAGCCGCCTGTGTGGCTGTCAGGTCTATTTGAAAATGGAGTGTTGGCAGAAGTGCGGATGCTTTAAAATCCGTGGTGTAACAAATTTCTTGCTCCATCACCAGAACGAAGCTCTGCAGTCCGGTGTTGCCACTGCATCTAGCGGCAATCACGCCCTGGCTCTTGCATATGGTGCAAGGATGATGCGGTTGGAACACGTCCATATTTTTCTCCCGGAAGGTGCTGATCCGGCTAAAATCAGCCAGATTCGCCAGTACGGTGTCGAACCAGTGGTTGAAGGGAAAAATTTTTATGAAACCTTCGACATCGCCCGATCGTATAGCGCCAAAAACGGGACTTGCTATGCGCACTCGAACGCCGATCCTCAGGTTATAGCCGGGCAGGGAACGATAGGTCTTGAAATAGCTGATGATTTGCCTGACGTTGATGCGGTCATCGTCCCTGTCGGCGGAGGCGGCTTGATTTCAGGTATTGCTGCAGCACTAAAAGACGTGCAGAACAGTACTGCAATTATCGGAGCTGAGCCTGAGGCCTCGCCAGGTGCTTATCAGTCCCTGCAAGAAGGTAAACCATGTGAGCGCATCGCCTTGAAACCTTCAGTGGCTGACGGGCTTTCAGGTGGTTTCAGCCCTCTTCCTTTCAAAATAGCTTACCCTCTCATCAGGGAGATTGCACTGGCATCTGAAGATGAAATCGTTGCAGCCATGACCGCCTTTTTTCATCAGGAACAGTTGGTTGTCGAAGGCGGCGCTGCGGTGGGCTTGGCAGTTCTTCTTGCCCGGAAAGCAGATCTGCAAAATAAGAAGGTAGTGCTGGTGGTCACCGGGCGGAATATCGACTCGAAGCGATTTTTATCGATCATTGGGCAGAACGGGGCAAAGCTATGAGAACAAAAAAGAGACAGATACTTGCCGTTCCGGAGAACAAGAACCTACCCTTTTCCACGGTTGTCGGGTTCGGGGACCTGGCATTTGTGTCCGGTATGATAGGTCGAGATCCTGCAACTGGACAAATAGCGGCAGATATTTTTGAGCAGACAAGGCAGACGCTTGCCAACGTCGAAGCACAGCTGGCTGCTGCTGAGCTGTCATCAGAAAATGTTCTCAAAGCGACTGTATTTATAACCGACATGGGGCTGGTTCAGGAAATGAACCGCGCCTACAGGGATTTTTTCAAAGACGACCTACCGGCCAGAAGCTGTGTTCAGGTGGCGGCTCTGCCCGATTCCCAAGCTCTTGTGGAGATTGAGGTGATCGCTCACCGCTAGCGTGGTTACAGAAATCTTTGCCACCTATAAAAGCAGATCGCCCGGAATTGTTTTGGAACAACACCGTATCATTTACATGGATGCGTTCACCTCGGAGCCGTTTAGCGGAAATCCCTGCACCAGGTGCCGATCCAGGTAATCAGCACTGGCGGCCCTTTTCTTATGGCGCCGGTTCGAGGAATGGCTATTTTGAAAAAGTTACGCTGCAATCGATCTCTGTTGCGACCCTTGCTGGAGCGAGTCGGAGTAGATGCGGTATATCTGTTCTGCCTCGAGGGGTTCAGCCAGAACGCTAATGCGTTCGGTCGATTGCTTGCTCCTAACTCCGGGATGGAAGTTCCCTTTACCGGCTCTGCTGTTGGCTGTATGGGTGCCTACTTAGGCAACTATAAACTGCTTCACGGGTCGGTCTTCAAGGTTGAGCAGGGTCATCTGCCGGGAAGGCCAGGTACGGGGAACGTAGATTTACACGCTCGAACACTGACATTGAAGCCGTGAGAGTAGCAGGAAGCGCCGTAAAGACAATGGCAGGCCATGTTTTGGTCGACTACCGGGTCGGCTGAGCACATTGAAAATAATTTCACCAAAAGGAGACTAGCATGACAGAAATTTGGGAGCGAGATGCACAGACACTCGATGAATATCATAGTGTAGAAGCGATTCGCGGACGTGAATTTATCATCAGACTGACGACAGGGGCCGATGTGTTTCTGGCTATTCAGAAATTTGCCATAGATCATAAAATTGAATTTGCCAAAATCCATGCCACTTTCATGGGCGGGCTTCAGCCGGCCAAATACTTGGTCTGGGCTCCGGATACGACTGATCCGGAAAACTGGCATAAAGAGGCTGTGGCCACCACTGCTAACCTCAGCATGATTCTGGCACTCGGAGGTATGATCCATACCCGGCCGGATAAAGATGGGAAGCCTGAGCCGTTTCCAGCTATCCATTTTGTTGCCGGAGGAGCTTGGGACTGCCCGACCTTTGGAGGTCATCTGGAGCAGGGAAGCATCGTTAAAGGGGTTTTTGAGTGTTTTATTACAGAGATCACCGGTATTGAAACACTGTCTCCGATCGAACGGGTGTACGTGGATGATGAGTATCCGGAGAACTGGTACAAATCAATCAAGTAGCCGCGTCTGAAAACGGCTTTTGGCTTCTTGAATTCTGCCTTCTCAAGGCCGCCGACGATGAACAGATAGACACTGGTCTCACCAGAGAACTGAGATTCGTGCCAAGATTGTGCCACCGGCATATTCTTTGGGTGAGACCAATGATGTCCGCCGGAGCTGATTCAATAAGTTTAAAAAGCTGATGAACTCAACCATACATGGCCGTTCGGGCCTGAGCCAACATGACCGAGCAAAGATGCACTATTGACGCTGAACGCCTGATCTCAGAGCTGACAGAGCTGGGCAGAGTCGGCCAGGCTGCCGACGGCGGCTACTACAGAGAAGCGTTTTCCCACGCCGACCTCGAGGGGCGAGAACTCGTTGAAGGGTTTATGAAGGAAGCGGGCATGGCGGTGGCCCGTGATGCCGCCTTGAATTCAATAGGCCGATACGAAGGCAGAGATTCGTCCCTGCCTCCGATCCTGATAGGTTCACACACAGACACGGTTCCAGGCGGCGGCAACTATGACGGCGTCCTCGGAGTTTTGTCCGGTATCGCTGTCGCTAGAGCCCTGTATCGCAATGGGATCGCCTTGAAACGTCCCCTCGAGGTAATCAACTTCTCCGGCGAAGAGGCGGTTGCTCCTGGAGGCACCTTTGGTAGCCGCGTCATGACTGATAATTTTGATCCGGGTCTGCTCGATCAGCCAGTCTACTGTGGCGGAAGTTTTAGAGAGCTGCTGGAACAAGCCGGCATCAATCCAAGCGACCTCGCCACTGCAGCCCGGGGCAGGGGATCAGTGGCGGCTTATGTGGAACTTCATATCGAGCAGGGGGGCATCTTGGATGAGAGCGTTATTCCTGTCGGGGTGGTAAGCGGCATTGTCGGCTTCAGGCGTTACCGTTTAGTTTTTCCCGGGCGCGCGAACCATGCAGGAACCACGCCGATGAACAAAAGGGATGATGCGCTGATAAAGGCTGCCGGCTTTGTCCTGAAGGTTAAAGAAACGGCGGAGTCATCTGGTATCGTGGGAACGGTAGGTACGCTCGATATAAGTCCAGGAGCTGCCAATGTTATCCCTGGAAGCGTCGAGATCACATTTGAAATGCGTGGGCTGGATGATGCAGTGATTGATGAGGCCGAAGACGCACTCAAAACCATCGCTCGTGAACAAGGCGCCACATATGACAAATACTCTCATAAACCCCCCATTGTCTCGGATACTCTGATAGTCAGAGCTCTTGAACATGGCTGCCGTCTGGCGCAACTGGAATACTCGGTAATGGCCAGCGGCGCAGGCCATGATGCCAATCTGATGGCAACCATATGTCCTGTCGGGATGCTCTTTGTCCCCAATAAAGATGGAATAAGCCATGCCAAAGAAGAATTTGCCACTCGGGAGGCGTGCGCGAACGGTGCCAGTGCCCTGCTGCAGGGCATAATAGAGCTTGACAAACGATTATAATTTGGTCCCCATTGAGGACACCAAGGAGCATTGATAATGACTTACGACTTATTGATAAAAAACGGTACTCATGTCTCCGGCGCGGGAGAAACGTTGATGGACCTAACCATTCAAGATGGCAAGGTGGCAGCATTGTTGACGCCTGGTCAGGATGTAGTTGCCAATAACGTGGTTGATGCAGCCGGATTGCATGTATTTCCCGGTATTATTGACGGCCATTGCCATATGCGCGATCCAGGCAGGATGGAAAGAGAGGACTTCTGGACCGGTACCCAGGCGGCCGCGGCCGGCGGCATAACCACCGCCTGTGAAATGCCGATCTCCATACCTCCTGTGCATACCGCTGAAATTCTCCGGCAGCGAGCTGCAGCGGTGCAGCCCCGAGCACTCATCGATTTTGCTTTGTACGGTACGGCCGGTTATGAAAATATTGATGATATTCAGCAACTTGCCGAAGCAGGTGCCGTCGCCTTTAAAACCTATCTCCATCCAGCCGAGCCTGGGCGGGAAAAGGAGTTTACCGGTATCATCTGCCCAGATTCGAGCAGTCAGTATGAAGCAATGAAGGCTGTCGCCCAAACGGGTCGCCGCCATTGTCTGCATTGTGAGACCAACGAACTCATAGTGATGTTCACCAACAAAATGGCGGCGAGCGGCAGGACAGACGGCCTTGTCCACACAGAGAGCCGGCCGGCCGTATGCGAGGATAGTTCGGTGGCGCTATCGCTGTCCATAGGGGCGGCCGTTGACGCCTCCATGGTGATCTGTCACATGTCGAGCGCCGGGGCGGTGCAGCTGGTTAAAGAGGCCAAGGCCCGGGGGGTGGATGTTGTCGCCGAAACCTGCCCCACTTATATTTTCCTCTCCGATAAATACCTGACCAAATTTGGTCCTTACGCCAAGAACAATCCTCCGCTGCGATCAGAAGAGAACCGTCAGCAACTTTGGGAATATATCAGTGATGGAACCATTGACTACATTGCCACCGACCATTCGCCGTGGCGTCCTGAATCTAAGGACGGGGGCATATTCACCGCCAATTCAGGAATCGCCAGCTTCGACATGTTTATGCCCCTGATGATCGATGCTATAAACCGAGGGGTCATCAGCTATGGCAGGGCGGCCACCATGCTCAGCGAAAAGCCGGCTGAAGTTTTCATGCTCAAAGAAAAGGGTCGCCTAAGCCCCGGCTATGATGCCGATTTTGTCTTGATAGATATGAACGGCGAGTTTGTTTTCGATAAGGGCAGCAGCTATTCGAAAGCTGGTGAAACGATGCGCATCTTTGACGGCATGAAACTCTGCGGCACTATCCAATCGACCTGGGTAAGGGGCACCAAAGTGCACGAGCAAGGCAAAACCGTCGGCCGCAGTGGCCATGGCAAGTGGGTGAGACCGCAGTCATGATTGGACTGATCACCCTTGGGCACTCACCTCGGCCTGACCACGAGGAGGTCTACGACAGGATCGCGCCGGGAGTTCCCCGTACTCTGGTTGGCGCCCTCGATGGCCTCAGTTGCGCAGAGGCTCGGTCCCTCGAAGACAAGCAGGGGGACTCCCCGCTTGTCTGCCTGCTCAGCGATAAGACGACTGTTGAAATCCCGTTGCCGACTCTCTTTCCCTCTCTTGAGCGCCAGGTGGAAGTGCTTGCGTCTGAAGGTGCCCGTCTGGCTGTCGTTTTATGCTGCGGCGGCTTCCCGATGGTTAACGCCCCCATTCAGGTACTCCTCCCCGGGATGATTATGCCGGCGCTGATAAAGGCAATCTGTCCGGCGGGCAAGATCGGCATCATCGTGCCGAATGAAGCCCAGGAAGCGGCGGCGGTAGAGCATTGGAACGAACAGGGTGTGACCGTTGCATCCGCCGTGGTCTCACCCTACGAGGCCACAGGCTTCACCGAAGCTGGTGAGAAATTCAGGACTCTGCCAGCCGATCTCGTGGCCATCGACTGCATGGGTTTCAGAGAAGAGCATTGGCAGCGGCTCAGGGATCTTTGCGGCTGTCCGATCCTGCTGCCCACCACTCTGGCGGCCCGAGTGGCACTGGAAATATACAAATCAGCGAGTTAACAAAAATCCTCGACGGTGAAACAAATGTATGATGCGGAAAGAATGAGCCGAGTCCCTTTCTCGGGAATCCGGAAAGTCTTTGAAGAGGTTCACAGACGACAAGCTCAAGGACAGAATATTGTCAACCTGGGCATCGGTCGTCCTGATTTCGACACTCCAGACAATATCAAGGAAGCAGCCAAAAAGGCTCTTGATGAAGGACATGTGCATTATGCTTCCAATTATGGAATTGACCAGCTGAGGTCCGCAATCGCAAATAAATTCAAACGGGATAACGGCCTCGAATTCGATCCCGACGGAGAAATCATGGTTACGGTTGGGGCCAATGAAGCCGTTTTCCTTACTATGATTGCCTTTATTGATAATGGAGATGAAGTTTTGATCCCAGATCCCTGCTGGCCTCATTATTCTCCGTGTGTCGATCTGGCAGGAGGTGTTCCCGTTGCCCTTCCCGTTTACGAGAGTAATGGCTTCAATCCGGTAAAAGAGGATATTCTCGCTCATTGCAGCAAAAAAACCAAACTGATCGTTGTGAACTCGCCTCAGAATCCAACCGGTGCAGTATACTCACAGGACACACTCCAAGAGATAGCGCGTCTGGCCATAGAAAAAGATTGGCTGGTGCTCTCCGATGAGATCTATGAGCATCTGATTTATGGCGGCGAACAACACTACAGTATGGCGGGATTTCCCGGAATGAGACCGAGAACCATCACTGTCAACGGGTTTTCCAAGAGCTATGCCATGACGGGTTGGCGACTCGGTTATGTCGGGGTGGATCGCAGTCTGATGTCCGCCCTGGTGCGCGCTCATCAGTACTCGACCAATTGTGTGTCGACCTTTTCTCAATACGGAGCAACCGAAGCGCTCAATGGTCCTCAGGCCGCCCTTCACAATATGGTGCAAGAGTTTTCCCTTCGGCGGGATCTGGTGGCAGATCGCCTCTCATCGATGCCACACGTCAGCTTCTCGGAACCCAAAGGGGCTTTTTACGTCATGGTTAATGTTTCCGGTACTGGCAAGGAAACGGAACAGGTGGCGAAGGAACTCCTCGATGCCGGTGTAGCGGTGGTCCCCGGCACCAAAATGGGCACCTACGGCGGCGATTTTATCCGCCTTTCATACGCCAACTCTTATGAAAACTTGGAGGTCGCCATGACCCGGATGAAATCTTATTTCGAAAGCATCTGAGTGGCGACGGGGAGGGTACCATGGATCACGAGAAGATCAATTTGGGCACCGACGTCAGGATCAACCCGATGGTGATTGGATTGATAGGGAGTCAGGTAAACGGCAAGGCGAATTTCATCACCGTCGGTCAAGTGTATCGACTAAACATGAAACCGGCCTATATTGGCACATCCATACACCCTACCCACTATACCGCCGGAGGGATAAGCGAACACCGAGTTTTCAGCGTCAATATTCCTCATTGCGGTATGGCGGCGGTGACAGATTATTGCGGTGTCGTGAGCGGCAAGAAGCATGATAAATCGGATCTGTTCGAATTGTTTTATGGCGAACTGGGTGAGGCGGCACCGATGATCGTCGAATGTCCCATGTGTTTTGAGTGCAGGCTAGTCGACACCGTTGAAATGCCCAGCAATACGCTCTATGTCGGGGAGGTCGTTGCCAGCTACTCTGAAGAGCGCTTTATCAAGGATGGACATCCCGATGTCCAGGCGATGAATCCGCTATTGTACACGGCAACGGACAGGAAATACTGGTCCATTGGATCGTATGTGGCCAAAGCCTATCAAGTTGGGGTCGGCTACCGGTAACAGGACCAGCTATAATAAAGCCAGCTCAGAGGGGTGCAGAATCATGCCTGACAGACCGCATCTATCTGCCAATAAAGCAGATAAGATGATCACCTTCATTTATTATCGGGACCTGAGTAAAGGTATCAAATTCTACGGTGAAACCCTCGGGTTTTCATTAGCGATAGATCAGGGGTGGTGTAAAATCTATCAGATATCCGATTCCGGCTACCTAGGCATTGTCGATGAGAAAAAAGGAATGCAGAACTGGCATGCCGAAAAAACCGTACAGATTTGTATCCGCGTACCGGACGTCATGCCCTGGTATAAATTCTGCCTGGGGCTGAACCTGGCTAATCAATCGGAACTTTTCAACAGTGCAGAGCTGAAGATCCGGGCCTTTGTCTTTGATGATCCCGAAGGTTATCAGGTTGAGTTCCAGGAAGCGACGTCACCTGACCTTCTTCTTTGAAAAAAGGCCTGCCGCCTTAGCTACTCGCGGATGGCGTGGTCCGTGCCGCCACCCGAGTCCTCTAGGCGCCGGAACAGATCGGGGATCTGCTTTCATGGTTCGATAATCAGAAACGGATCCGGATGAGAACCCGCGAGTTTTGCTTCGATCACCTCTGGCGGATAGGTAAGCAGTTCCATGAAGGCGATCGATATTTCCTCCCGGGACTGGACATCATAGCGGCCCGACTCGACCAGTGAGGCTTGTCTGGCTTTAAGCTCGAGATAGGTCTCCAAGATCGATCCACTTTTGTAATAGAGGATCGAACATTTGCCCCGGGTAAATTCGGGCGACTGCAGCAAGGTAATCAGCAGTGAGTTCTCCAGATAGGACTCTATGGCAAAGCCTTCGACTATTTTTTCAGAATAGGGGGCGATGGTTTCATATTGGCTTGGCAACAGAGGCGGGCTTATGGCCAGTTTCTTTACTCCGCAAGCCACCATCTCAGCAAAACAGTTTATCATTCCCAGTTGAAACGAAAATTTATCGATGACGCTTTTCTCTATAAGGTCACGCATGCTACTTACATTCTATGAAATTTTATTAGGGTAAAAAGCAATATACAGGAGGTCTACGGTTTTTCCAGAGTAGATTCTATTTGTGTATTTTCATGAGAAACCAAATCCGTTAATGAGACCTTTTTATAGGATTTACTTTCATGTAACTCTCGTTGCACATCTATGACATGTGGATGAGCAAATTGCCGATTGAAATACAAATATATTTGTAAATTTCTGGGATCAAAAATAGTTGAGTAGACAGTCTTTATTGAGAATGGAGTACTAAACCACCAATTTCTATGGGTTGCTTCAAGCACTGAACCCATAAATTCTACGGTAAAATCTTGTTCAGAATCATATCCGGAAAGCATGTCATCTGCAGCTCTGAACTTGGAATCAAACAACAGTTTATAGGGGAAATCGAGTCCCAGCCAAGATGCTCTAAGACGTCTGGCATGATTATACATGGTTGATACCAAGTAGTTGCTTCCTCTCGATCTTCTTGAAAATGTAAGCTCACCATTTAGGCCTGGATATATAATCGCGGCATCACCGGACTTATCTGCAAAATGCACTTGATATGATAGAGAGTCCCCCCAGTTATATTCAAATATTTTTGCAAGCGCCTCCTTCACTGTAGAAACCTCCTGCATCAATTGGGTTATGACCCATTCATTCTGCCTTAATTTTTCCGGTTGAGGAGTAAGTTCTTCTTTTGGAATCCAGTTTAAATCAAAACACAATCCATTTTCGTTGATACCTGATTGCTCGAGTAACGGCCATTGTTTCCATGGAGTTGCAAAATAGACAACGCCTAACTTTCCCCTCTTATCTATGACCATAAACGAACTTCTTGGCGGTAAATCCTCATTTCCCCCGAACAATATAACGCTTTTAAAATGAACTGATATTATCGTACAGGCAGAAGTTGGGGATGCATTCAAGAGAATCAGAAGAGATAGTACTGAAGTAATTATCTTGGCAATGGGGTCCATATTTTTCTTGATTCTAACAAGTTCGATAAGGAGATGAATAACCATGAATATGGGATTGCTTTTATTGCTCTAAGACGGTTCGTGTGTACACTTGCTCTTTCAATATTTTCACCCAGCAAACGCCCAGAGCCGTTCATTCTCCACAATGCCATCCTCGTCGATCAGGGTGTCAATCAATTCTATATCAACTAGGTCGTGGGAGTGGGTCGTGAGATGATAGGTAGTCTGGGACGAGGCAACCTTCTCATCAGTCCGAAAGATGCGCTGAGCGCCGGCAAGGCCATGGGAAAAATGAAATGAGTTGGCGAACAGGTAGCTTTTTATGCCGTTGAGCCGGCACAGGCTCAGGGTGGTGCTGGTTCCAACCGGGGCGACCACTTTGAGGTCTCGGGTAACACTCACCGCACCGAGTAGAATCTTGTTAGCCTGTTCGACATAATGGCAGAGATTGAAAGCCGGGATTACGATATGGGGGATCTCCTGCTCTTCCAGCGTGAGAGCCACCTGCGGTGTCCGGACCGGATCGAGCTGCAGAACAATGACCGAAAAATCCTTGAGCATCACCTGTTTGGCCTGGAGCAGTACGTTGGTAACCATGGAACTGGCCGAATGAACAATGATGCCGTCTCCCTCCTCGACAAACTTAATACCATGACGGACGACCCGCTCGGCCCGGGACTGGTAGAGCTCGACCTTTTTTTTCAGGATCTTCTTCGCCCGGGCCCTGAGCTCGACGAGGTCTTTTGACCAGAAAGGCTTCATCTCCTCCTCGAACTGCTCCAGGATATGGCTCAACGGAGTGATTCGTGGCTGAGCTGCTTTAATAGCCGCGGCAAGTTCCTCATAGAGCTCGAAGATTTCATCCTGTTCGCACTCGAGCTGATCAAAGGCGTTGATCAGTGAATTGAGGGCCATCGAGGTGGTCCGAGCAGCACCCAGCACGTTGCCGTGATAGAGAAACAGACTGTCGAGATTTTCCTTTTCTGCTTGGTTCATTGGCTCAACCAGAGATAAAGTGACAGGTAGGCGGAGGCGACACAGAGCGTGACCAGGGTGATCAGCGCACTTGTCTTCATGAAATCGATGAAGCTTATTTTCACCCCGGACTGCTTGGCCATGCCGATCGAGACGATATTGGCAGAGGCGCCGATTATTGTCAAGTTGCCTCCCAGACAGGCACCAAGAGCCAGAGCCCACCAGAGAATGTTATGGGGCACCGGGGTCGTTTCCATCATCAGCTGGACTACTGGGATCATGGTGATGGTGAAGGGGATGTTGTCAAGAAATCCCGAAGCGATACCTGACACCCAGAGGACGGTAAGGACGATGACGTAAGGATCGTCGCCGATCCGTAAAAAGACGTTGTGGGCGATCCACTCGATCACGCCTTTTTCCTCCAGAATACCAACCAGGATGAACAGACCGGCGAAGAAAAGCAGGGTGGACCACTCGATCTCCTCCAGCATCTCTTCAACATCCATTTTGGAGATGCTGAACAGGATCATGGCCACCAGCATGGCGACGACACCCGGTGAGAGTTTGGTGATAGTCTGGGTGATAAAAAGAAATATTGCTAGTGCCAGGCAGCTCACACTTTTGATCAGCAGCATCCGGTCAATGGGGGTGTTGAGGAAATCGAGCCGGATTTTCTCGAGCAGCAGCTGGATAGAAAACAGTTTGGACAGGCTGGTGTTGACCGGCTTGAATACTTCCCGATTGGTGGCCCAGATGATCACCAAGGCGAGGCCAAAGGAGATCACCACCGGTACGAAGAGATTGACGGCAAACTGATTGAAAGTCAGGCCCACCTTGGAACCGATGATGATATTGGGCGGATCGCCGATAAGGGTTGCGGTGCCGCCAATGTTGGAAATAACTGCCTGGCTGATAACGAAGAGCCGCGGATTAAGTCCCATGCCGGCAGTCAGCTCGACGATGATGGGGATGATAATCAACACGGTGGTGACATTGTCGAGAAACGCCGACATCGTTGCCGTCACTACTGAGAAAAGAATGAGTATTTTCAGCGGGCTGCCCTGGGTCAACTCAGCGATCTTGACGCTAAGCAGGGTGAATATTCCCGATTTTCTGAGGATTACTACAATGCTCATCATGCCCAGCAACAGCATAATAGTCTCCACATCGATAAGACTAACCGCGTGATGCTCGTCGGTAACATGCAGCGCCAAAAGAATCATTACCCCCAACATGGCGGCCACGGCCTTGTTGAGGATCTCGAAAGTGATAATGACGTATACGACAAAAAAAACGATTATGGGCAGGAGCGCTCCTTCCATAAGCTATTCTCCAGGTATGGTCGACAGACGATCAGCGTAGGCCTGCCGGGATCGCGTTTGGATGAAATCTAAAAATCACATCAACCAGTCAGGTAAATGGAAGCTATTCTATAGTTGACTATAGCTAAAAGAGAGGGATAAAGATAGGGCTAGCAAATGGCGAGATTCTATTACAAATCTGAATGTTTTCAAAAGAGTTGTCTAAGTCTGAAAATTAATTGTAATTATGGGTCTAGTTAGGTTTCAGATGGTGACTATTCACCGGTCACATCTAGCGTACCGTATTCAAAATCGTTCAGATTTTCAGGTATCGGGGCTCCGGCTGTCCCTGGCATTACCTTAAACAGCGGGTCAAATACTACCATTGCGGAAGCCAGTTTATTGAGAATTTCTGTATTGCCTTCAACCTTGGCGGTACCGTCACCAATCTGGTCTGCCAAAGATTCTGACCCTGCCATGACCTGTTTAAGGTCTGTACGGTTGATCGTCACTGTCAGGTCCGGGTTTTCAGCAAGTACCGCAAATTTCTGACTACCCAGAATATTTAGGGTGTGTGCGGAGATGTAACGATTGACAGGAAATCTACTATTGTGCTGATTTCGAATCACCAGTGAAAATATCAATAGCGGTTATAATAAAATACATCACGGTATTTCTGATGCAGGAGGTTCTTTTTTCGTTTTTTATCGGAATATCGTCCGCATTGTGTAATGATATCCAGTAAGGTCAATGTGATAAAGGAGCCCGCATGTTTACTTTTCAAGCGTCCGTCGAGCCGTTGAACTCCTCCGAGACAACTCGGACACTGATAATGGACGGCTGTGTTGCCGCAGGGTATACCGGCCGTGATCAGGCATCGGTAAAGGAACATATCGAGGAGTTGAAAAAGCTTGGTGTTCCGACCCCGTATACAATTCCGGCTCTCTATTGGATCAGCCCCGACCGCCTGACCTGGCAGTCTCAAATCCAGGTCGTCGGTGACCAGACCAGTCCAGAGGTGGAGTTCTTCATCGCCGCGGACAGCGACGGAACTCTTTACGTCACCATTGCCAGCGACCATACAGACAGGGAACTCGAGACCGTTTCCGTTAGTAAGTCGAAACAGGTGTGTGACAAAGTGCTGGGGGATAAGTTCTGGTGCGTGGACGATGTAGCCGAGCACTGGAACAAGATAGAGATCTCCTCGCGCGTGCTGCACGACGGAAACTGGCTTGCCTACCAGGTAGGTGCACTTGAAAGAATCATGCACTATGAGGATCTGCTGCTGCTCGTAAAAGATGACGATCCCGACATAAACGCACCGGGACTGCTTAGCGGCACGCTGCCGATAATCGACGGAGAGACCCGCTATACGTCAGCCTGTGAGATGACCATGACGGACCCGATTCTTGACCGCTCCATTGTAAAATCGTATGAGATTGTCGTACGGGCCGACAGGAGCTGAGCAGATGCGCATAGCCCTCATCCAGCAATCGATTGTGCCCGGCGACAAACAGGCCAATTACGCACGAGCTGGAACCCTGGTCAAAAAAGCGGCGGAACAGCCTGGCGGCCGGCCCGACATTATTGTGCTCCCCGAACTCTGGTCGACCGGGTATGCCCTCGCCGAACTTGACAGTTTGGCATCATCGAACGGCGAAGAAGAGGCTGAATTCCTCAGTGAACTGGCACGCAGATATGGAATCTGGTTTGCTGGGGGATCGGTCGCTGCCAAAACCCCGAGAGGAATAACCAACCGAGCCCAGGTCATCGACCGGGGCGGGAGCCTGGTTGCAACCTATGACAAAGTCCACCTGGTCCCGATGCTTGACGAGGACAAGTACCTCGTTGCTGGTGACAGACGCTGCCTTCATACCATCGAAGGCGTAACCTTCGGGCTGACCATCTGCTACGATTTGCGGTTTGGTGAGCTCCTGAGGAAGCTGACCCTGGAAGGAGCCCAGGCCCTGATCATATCAGCAGAGTGGCCGCTGGCCAGACTCAGTCACTGGCAGGCCCTACTTAAAGCACGGGCAGTTGAAAACCAATGCTACGTCATTGCGGTAAATAATTGTGCCATGGGAGATGTCCCGTTTGCGGGCCATACCCAGATGCTCGGACCGGATGGAAGAAAACTGTGCCAGCTCGAATTCCAAGAAGAAATTGCAATGGCAGACATAGACCCTGAAGCGGTAAACAGAATCAGGGAGGCAGTGCCGGTATTTAGGGATCGCAGACCGGAACTCTATTGATGGACCCCCCCCCATGAAACCAGCTGAATTAAGAGCCCTTGCAGCAGCAGGAGCATTCGACCGCCCCACCGCCGGCTACTGCCCTGGCTATGTGCAGGCCAATCTCGCCGCGTTCCCCAGTAAATATGCGGAAGATTTTGAAAAATTCTGTCGGGCGAACCCCAAACCCTGCCCCCTGCTTGAGGTAATCGGCCCCGGCAGCAGTTTCTCGAAACACCTGGCACCAGGAGAGGATATCAGGAATACGATCCCACGTTACCAGATTTGGAGAGAAGGTATCAGTACCGACACCGTACAATCCCTGCATGGCATGGATACATCTGATTTCGTATTTTTCTTGCTAGGGTGCAGCTTTTCGTTCGAGGAGGCGCTGATCGAAGCGGATATTCCGCTTCGCCATGTCGAGCAGCGCAAAAACGTGGCCATGTACCGCACCACGATCCCGCTATCGCCGGTAGGCGATTTCCATGGATATATGGTAGTATCCATGCGGCCAATCCTCGATCAAAGGGTTGATGATGCAGTTGTCATAACCGGCAGGTATCCCGATGTCCACGGTGCGCCGGTTCACATCGGCAACCCTGAAAAAATAGGAATCACAAATTTAACAGAGCCGGATTACGGTGAGTTCGTTGAAATCAAAGACGGAGAAACACCGGTTTTCTGGGCCTGCGGTGTAACACCCCAAAATGTTGTTCATCAAGCGAGGCTGCCACTTGCGGTCAGCCATGCGCCCGGTTATATGTTTGTCAGCGATTTGAAAAACAGCTCTTACGCAACACTCTGAGTATGAACAAAGTAACGACATTGACAAGAGGGAACCTCCAAAGGCTCCCCGTAACCAAAACCAAGTAGGAGACACCATGAAACGCACCATTAAAATTGCAGCAATGATCTGTGTGGGCCTCGCATTTTCCTGCACGCAGGCGCTTGCCGGCCCCGACAATCTTCGTGTTGTGGGCAGTTGGAGCAGCCTGACCCTGTTCAAGAATTTCGAAAAACCATTCTGGACCGAGACGGTTCCCCAGGAACTCGGTATCGAAACGAGCATGACCTCGCTGGGGCAGGTAAAACTGAAGGGACCCGCCGTCGTGCGCCAAATGGACATGGGTGTATTTGACGTGGTTCACACCGTGGCTGACTATATCGTATCAGATTCCCCCGATATTGCCGGCCTCGACCTCCCCGGCGTCACCACAGATATCGCCACCGCAAAGAAAACAGTAGACGCTTATCGAGCGGCACTGGCAGAATACCTGGCCAAAGACTTCAACGTGAAACTCCTCAGTGTCGTACCGTATCCTGCCCAGGTTCTGTTCAGCCGCGAGGAAATCGGCGGACTCGACGATCTGAAGGGCATGAAGATCCGTGCTTCCGGATGGACCACGTCTGAATTCGTAACCGCCCTGGGAGCCACCGGAGTAACAATGTCGTTCAGTGAAGTTCCGCAATCGCTGCAACGCGGAGTCGTGGACGGAGCCATCACCGGTTCGCTATCCGGATATTCAGCAGGATGGGGTGAAGTGTCGAAATATATCTACCCCCTGCCGGTTGGTGGCTGGGACTATGTTATCGGTGTGATGTCGATGAACACCTGGGAGAAACTCTCCAAGGAGCAGCAGGATAAACTGCAGGCACTGATCACAGATAAACTGGAAACTCCCGGCTGGGCGGTTACCGAAAAGGAAACCCTGGAAGGCGTCGCCTGTCTGACCGGCAAAGAATGCCCCCACGGTGAGCCGCAGAATCTCACCGAAGTTCCGGTAACCGATGAAGCCCGCAAGAAGGTACAGGAAGTCCTGGTTGACAGTGTCCTGCCTGCACTGGCTGAGAAGGTTAGTCCGGACACGATTGCCACCTGGAACGATACCATCGGTAAGGTCGTCGGCATTCAAAGCAAATAAATCCATCCACGGGGCTGTACTGCTGCCTGTACAGCCCCGAATCTCAATTTCAAATTCCATCTGCCGGGTACATCAGCCACATGATACGTTTGCTCGATAAATCTGAGAAACTATCGCAGGTCGCTGCGTGGTGTTCAGGACTGCTCCTTTTTCTCGCATCAGTCATGATTGCGATTGAAGTCGTGCTGCGCAAAGCCTTTGCCTTCTCCATCGGCGGGGCTGATGAACTGTCCAGCTATGCGCTTGCCATCAGCTGCACGTGGGGCTTCAGCTACGCACTGTTCAGGAAATCCCATATTCGTATCGATGTGCTCTACAGTAAAATGCCAGGTACTGGCCGAGCAATTCTCGACCTGCTCGCCTACGGTTTGCTCGCGGTCTATATCGTGACCCTTTCTTATTTTGGTTTTCTGGTGCTTAAGACTTCGGTGATCAAGCATTCCGTCGCCAATACGCCGCTTGCAACCCCGATGTGGATTCCACAGATGCTGTGGCTTCTGGGGCTGTTCTGGTTCGGGTTGATGATCTTTGTGATTCTCGGGACCACCTGCTACTGCCGCTTTCGCGGCAACCGTGAACTTGCGGAGAAAGTCGCCGGCATCTCGACTCTGGACGAAGAAATCCAGGAAACGGCAGACGTTGCTATCACTCCGGAGCAGAACCGATGATCGTCGCCGTTACCCTTTTTCTTTTGCTGCTCCTTCTGGTGCTCAGTGTTCCCGTTGCCGCTGCGCTGAGCTTTCTGGGACTGTCCATTGGGAAAATCTTTTCCGATTATCCGCTCTACCGGGCAATGGGGGAAATCACATGGTCAGCGAGTACCGATTTCCTGCTGTTGTCGATACCGCTTTTCGTGATGCTCGGGGAAATTCTATTGCGGGCCGGAATTGCCGAAAAAACCTACAACGCACTTAATAACTGGTTATCCTGGCTGCCCGGCGGATTACTGCAGGCCAATATCGGGACATCAGCGCTGTTTGCTGCCACATCGGGATCATCTGTCGCGACCGCGGCAACCATTACGACCGTCGCACTGCCACAGGGAAGGCGTTTCCATTATTCGGAAAAGCTGTTTACCGGCTCAATTGCAGCTGGTGGGACTCTGGGGATCCTTATTCCACCATCGATCAACCTGATCGTCTACGGATTTCTCACCAACACGTCAATCCCACGGCTTTTTCTAGCTGGCATTGTACCGGGAATCTTACTGGCGATGCTGTTTATGCTGTGCCTGAGCATAGCATGCCTGATTAACCCATCCCTCAGTGGTGGAAAGCAGGAAATCACCTGGAGGCAACGGTTTATCTGCCTACAGGACCTGATTCCGGTGCTGATTATCTTCGTCGTCGTGATCGGTTCCATTTACGCAGGTCTCGCAACACCGACCGAATCCGCAGCGTTGGGTGTTCTCGCATCGCTGGCTCTAGCACTCCGTTATAAGGCCGTTAGCATCGACTTTTTCAAACAGGTCTTCGAAGGGACAATCCGCACCAGCTCAATGATCATGCTGATTCTTATATCGGCAAACTTCCTGAATTTCATCCTTGACTCGATCGGCCTCGCCGAAATGCTCAATCACTTTATAGCAAATCTCGGCGCGTCACCATTGCAAACCCTGCTGGTGGTTATTCTTCTGTACATCGTGCTCGGTTTCTTTGTTGAAACGCTGTCACTGATGGTTATCACCATTCCGATTATAGCGCCCATACTGATCAGCATGGGATACGACCCCATCTGGTTCGGTATTCTGCTCATTCTACTCATCGAAATGGCCCTGATAACCCCGCCAGTTGGTCTCAACCTCTATGTGGTGCAGGGTGTCCGTCGTACCGGATCGATCACCGATGTAATGATTGGTGCAGCACCGTTCGTGTTCATGATCGGTATTATGATCATACTTTTGATTCTATTTCCGGAAATCGCACTCTATTTCACTCAGTTCGTGAATTAGACCGGATATTGCATGAGACATTTCGAAAAGGGGGACGGACCCCGGAAGACCATTGGAGAGGGGATGTAATTCCTGATCAGTTGAGAATAGGGACAGATATTCCTAACGAGAGGGTTCCGCCGCCAAGGTTAGATTTTTAATAAATTGGAGCGCGAGGGTGATCAGGAAACAATGTCAAGTGGGGGTAACGTCAATGGGGGGATGTTTTCGTTCGAGGTGGGGAATTTATCACGATGTACAACAGACTGATCAACTGGGATCAACCTTGTAGATAAATAGCTGATGCCTTACCATTTAATTGTTGTAGTTTCTGACGACAAAAGAAAAAAGCAGATAACGTTTGGGAGTCATCAGGTAAATAGCATCGTTCAACTACCATTTTTCCTGCTATGAGTAGCGGCCAAGCGCTTAACTTTTCGTCTGTTTACGACGAGTTCTATAATAAAATCCACCATTATTTGGAGCGACTGGTTGGCGAGTTCGAAGCAGAAGAGCTCACCCAGATAGCATTCGAGAAAATCAGTAGAAATCTGAGCTCTTTCAAGGGTGATTCCAAACTATCCACCTGGATATACAGGGTAGCGACGAACACAGCCCTGGACAGATTAAAATCTCAGTCATTCAAATACTCCTTTGCCGGTCCGCTGGCACCTCTACCCATAAATTTAACCGAAGCAGAAAAACCTGTTTTCAGCACCAGCAGCACACTGGGCTCCCCTGACAAAAAAGCTATCCAGAATGAAATGAGTGAATGTGTGCGAGAATTTGTAGACAGGCTGCCGCCTGACTATCAGACCATTATCGTCCTGAAAGATTTTGAAGGGCTCACGAACAAAGAAATTGCAGAGGTACTTGAAATATCTCTCGATAGTGCCAAAATCAGACTTCATAGAGCAAGAAAACAATTGAAGGAAAGCCTAGCTGCTGGCTGTGATTTTTACGTTGATGAGCGAAGTGTACTCGCTTGTGACCGTAAACAGCCTACCCCCAAAAAATAGTTCCACCTATCTCACTCCCGTATCATCTTTTTATCTTGGATAAGGCCTATTGGCATCCTTAGGTCAGCGCTTTCATACTTTTTTCAGTGTTGGTGTATCCATTTTCTCTCCTCCTCGTCAATATTAGTAAAAGCAGAATTCAAGCGCTGGTTTAACGAAAAACAAAAGGAGGTAATAAAAATGTCAGGATATGAGTTTTGTGAAGGTTATTGGTGGATTTTCCCTTTGGTCATGATTTTCCTCTGTTTCTTCTTCATGAGAAGATGCGGTGAAAGAGGATGGTGCGGGTTCCATGCATATGATGACCAAAAAGATTCGGCCATGGATATTCTTAACAAACGATATGCGCAAGGTGATATCGATCAGGTCGAGTATGAGGAAAAGAGAAGAATATTGGATAACTAGAGTAAATTAAAGTGGAGGAATTCTCATGCCATTGCATTTTGAAGACGTAGATGTGGTTTCAGAGGCCAAAGAGTCAAAGTCAGCCCTTATTGTACCCTGCAACATGTGTCCTGCTGCCACTGTGGCTGATCGAGAGAACAAACCGTTTTTGAGAATTTTTAAAGATTTTCTAAAGTCGGCACCTTTTGAAAAATATATTTCTACATTGCAGGACCGGTTACTGGATCAGGGGGTTCGCTCAACAGTGTTCAAAAGTAATTTGCCTCATCAATGGTTTCTTTGTATGTGGACTGCGGCTAGACAGAGAAAACTGCAAAAACATGCAAGACGATATGACACGGTTATTGTCCTTGGTTGCGAGTCGGCCACCAGGACAGTTCGTGATTCGATTGGATCATCCAATTGCAAATTGATCGAGGGAATGGAGACAACAGGAATTATCAATACCAAGCTCTCCATGCGGTTTCCCTGCGACATTTTTTTCAAAGACAGCAAAGTAATTCCCTTTTCTCCAACTGAAAAAAAGGATGAGGTAAAAAGCTGCAGAAAAACTCACAACTCGGTGGCCAAGACCAATAAAGGTGCACCGAGACTGTTAAAGGCGGCAGGCTGAATTAAATGGTGGTCGAGATACACAAGACATTGGCACCTGAGTAAGATTTGCGTCGTGCCGAAGAGTTGATCATGAAATCAACTATAGTCTCTATGGGGAGGACGATAAAATGAAATTGAAGAGCAGAAGGCTAGATCAAGAAACTCAATTATTGGTAGGTATTAGTGCAGCGGTCGCTTCTGGTTGTATTCCATGCCTCGAAAAGATGGCAGAAACAGCCAGCAAGGCCGGTATTGATCCTAAAAAAATGAGAGAATCCGCTATAATTGGGCAGTATGTCAAAGATCAACCAGCATACCATATGAAGGAAGCTGCCGATAAATTATTGGGAGTCCATCTTCTAAGGTTCAGAACACAAGCTAATTGCCATATTGATGATAAGAGAAATGAAGGAGGTGGTTGCGATTGTGAGTTAGATAACCAGAATGAATCGTGCGGTTGATCCTTCCCTAAAATAGTGGACACTCAGATAAGTCGTTTGTTAGAAAAACGACAGGAGGTCAAAATGAGTTTATAACGAAGGGCTTGATTATCAGAATTGACCTAAATGCAAAGACCATTTGTGCAAGGTTTCACCTTACCCAGCCAGATATGTGTTGAGAGTTTCAAGGATATTAGTCCAGCCTCCTTCATGGTCGCGCATTGCCGGTTCGTCAAAGAACTTCACCTGTGTCAGTGTTACTTCAGTTGTATGTTCATCAAGATCCAGAAAATCCAAGGAGACTCGGCTACCTTCGGCGGAATGATCAGAAACCCATGAAAATACTAGCGTATTGGGGCGATCAATTGTGATATATTCACCCGAATGGGGAAGCGATTGATCACCTGCTTGCATAGTTATAGTGAATTTTCCACCGACACGGGGATCGTTTTCCACTTGTGGCTCAGGCATACCTTTCATAGGAATCATGAATTTCGAGAGTATTTGAGGATCGAGCCATGCGTCAAAGACCTTTTCAATGGGGGCGTTGACGTTTCTTTTTATCGTAATGGATAGTTCAGCCATCTTCTTTACCTCCTAGTACTTCATCAAGTTTATCCAGACGTAACGTCCAGATTGATTTGAGTTCGCCGAAACATTGCTCGGCAAGCTTTAAACGCTCCAAATTGACTTCTATAAGATGAGTTCTCCCGATTGTTTTCCTGTTAACCAAATCAGCTTTTTCCAGAACCTTAATGTGTTTGGAGATGGCATTTAACGACATTTCATAGTGCTCAGCCAGACCAGTAACTGGACTGGGCCCGTACTGACAGAGTTGCCGTAAAAGTGAACGACGTGTTGTGTCGCTCATCGCTTTAAAGATCATCGAAAGAATTTCCTCATCAGCATATTCAACCATGCAGTTTAATATAGTCCCTCAAGAACCATTGTCAACCACTTGGTTGAATAAATGGGCTGCCCCTGTCTACTAAAATGAGAAATCGAGAATTATCGTGAGGGTACTAAGGATTCAGTTGCTTAGGATCCGATCGGTTTCATGACTGGGCCACAACTAACAACAGACATACCCGAAACCATCCTAATTTGACCTATGCTAACCTCGGGATATCAAGCAGAAGGTATTCAGGAAAAACGCTTAAATAATGTAAGAGTTGATTCCTGGAAGTTTCGATCCATCAATCTTAGTTCGAGTCACCATGCTAGACCGAATCTTTGCGTCTGAAGATCAATATTTGATAGCCCGATGAACTATGCGAACGAAAACTGCAGAACTTTTTCCACCATTGCCTTAAAAGTTTCTGTACTGCGTTTAGGAAAATATTTCTATCTGTAGTTAACCTTTGAGATAACCGTTCGAAACTCAACCAGATGATTTGACATCGATTCAGCTGGAGCAATCCTTGCCTGAGTTGAGGATTTTAACCTCGCGCTGCGGAAAGGGTATCTCGATATCGTTGTCTCGCAGGGCCTGCCAGATCAGCAGCAGCAGATCGGCACCGACCCTATTGACACCGTCATCAATTCCCTCCATCCAGAACTCCACTAGAATATCGACACCAGACTCGCCAAAGCCACTAATTTCGGCATCGGCCAGCTCCTCGATTGGCGTTTCTGGTTCATTTATGACCTGAGGGTGAGAACGGACCACCTCTTTGATGATATCGAGCATTCTGGGAATGTCCGTTTTATATGCCACTTGAAATTCAATGGAGTAGCGCTGTTTGGGGTTGTTGTGCGTCCAGTTGACAAATCGAGTGGTGATGAATTGCTCATTGGGAACCATAATATCCTTACCAGAATATGTTTCCACCATGGTCGAGCGGATATTCATTTTGACGATGGTGCCCGATCTTCCATCATCCAGCTCGATGAAGTCGCCAACCTTTAAGGAACCGTCAAGTAGAATGATCAGGCCGGAAATAAAGTTTGAGGCAATAGCCTGGAGGCCAAATCCAAGACCAACACCAAGTGCTCCTCCAAAAACCGTCAGTGCGGTCAGGTTAATGCCCATTATCTGCAGGAGCAGAATAAAGAAAAAAGTGAGGAGGAAAACCTGAAAAAGCTGGGCAAACACTTCACGGGTTCCTATGTCCAGCCGCTCCTGGCGTCGAATAAGCTGCTGGCCAACTTTGTTTGACAGGCGCCCCAGCCAGAAAAGAATGGATCCGAAAACAATTGCTCGTGCCAGACCGTAGGCGGATACCCTGATATTTCCGACCTCAAAATCAAAGGTCTCCAGATAGGAGGTGACGTTGTCCAGCCAGCCAAATACCTGCAACACTAATATTGGTACAACAAACCATTTGAAAATGAACTCCAGGTAGGGATTGGTGACGAATCGGACCATCACCGAATAAAACAGGAAAACAATGGCCAGGCTCTGCCCTAAACGAACCAACAAGCTTTGCTGTAATGTGATCTCGCTGAGCTCAACAGAGATGCCAAGAAAAGTTATGATCAGCAGTGGGGACAGAAAATAGCCAAGACGATTGACCTGTTTTTTCAGTGGAAGCCAGGGACCGGATTCCGGTGGATGAGAGAGAACAGGGGAAAGCTTTTTCAAAATTGCTGCCAGTGAGAAGGCGATGACAATTGAAACTAGAATCAACCCCAGCTGAGCGTAAAGTATTGGGCTACTTACCCATGAAATCAATAGGGCTATAAGCTGGTCAAGCTGTTCTCTCCATTCTGAAGTATTCACGATTTTGTCCTACCTCCAGTCAATTGTACTCGGTTGGTGCTGCACCTAACCATTTGATTCTGAGGTGCATCGGCAAGCATAGAATATGCTGGCTGACAGCATAATGTAAATATCATGAGTTGGTTACGGCATTAGTCAAGAATTGCTTGCAGCAAACATTGAATAATAATTCTTAGATCACTTAATCTTAACAAGCAGCGGTAAAACGATAGCGCATTTAAAGTTCAGAATATGGCCAGGCCGCGGGGCTCCGCTGGAAACGACTTTTAAAAACTTACTTCTGCAAAAATTGCGTGAGGCGGGAATGGAGTACGCTGATTGGATGGTCAGTGTCTACTACGAGGTAGAGAAAAAAAAGAAAGAAAGTCAATAGCTTGAATTACCAGTGTACAGCACCACAAGCTCCCCAGGTCACCCTTTTATTACGTTCAATACTAAAATAATCCAAATAAAATTGTTACCAATCAAAAGTGGACTCACACCCGGTGAGAGGGCTCGCTCGATTGCTCCATCGACAAATTTCCCCGAACTCCAGAGTAGCCATTGTTGGCGGAGCAGTAAATAGTGTCAAAGTTTAGAGCAATTGTCCGGGCTCAATGATCAATAAAGAAACTCACTGTTTTCTTTTACAGTCTTACTGAGTTCTTGAATCTGTCTCGCCATTCTTGCTGTCAGAGTTTCTAATTTAATCAAAAAACTATCTTCTTCTTGCAACAGAGTACTGGCTTCTTCTAATAGATTGTCAAGCTGCCCCTTACATGAATCAATCTTCTTTAATAATGATCTTCTCTTCTGATGTGTTTCAGCCAAGGAATCAATATAAGAAGCGAGTCTTGTAACAGATAACTCCACAATAAAGTTCCTTGGCACCCCGTGGCGGCTGCAGATATCGTCTAGTGTTTCCAAGGACATTTTGCCTAGAACGAATGTCTTGAAATGGCATTCGTTTTCATCACGAGAATAGGTCATTGCGTCCTCGGCAAGCAATTCAAGCACCGACTCATCCTCGAGTAATTGGTCTAATAATGTCTTTTGTTTTATTTTCAGATGCCTGGCTGAAAGTTTCAGCAAGCTGATCGTTTTTTCATGGAGTTTAAAGGTTGCCCTAACCGACTGCTTGCTCTTAAGTTCAGCCGCGTTAATGCTGAGTTTCTGATCCTTTTTGGTTCTCTCTATCCCTATCTTCACATTATCGCCATCACTTTTATCTGTGTTTTCTATATATAGTAATGTAAACAGTATATAAATAAACATACAAATGTCAAATTGACATTATATATAAAATAATTATAATAGACTTTTCTATTTTAATAATAATTAGCGGGGATGTGTGTAAACCCCTTAAATAGCATTAAAATTGGTGAATTCTGGAGAGCCGTTAGGTTAACAGGATGGGATGATCTCAATAAAATGTTTGAGGCGGTGCTGTTGAAAGGATAATTGGACAATTTCTATCGCAATTTTGAAAGGTCGTTTGATACGTGGCCTGAACTCGCTGCAAAAGCGCACGACCCACGAACCAATCTGACAGATGAGGAGAAATGATCGCCTCATTTCCTAGAACTTGAGGAAGAATAGAGACTCACTGGGACATAGCGCTCCCCGGCAGGGCCAATAAGAAACGAGTTCAGATGTCAGTGATCATCGGATTGAGATAAACTCGAAGCCAAATAACAAGCTTCGGAAAATTCTGAATAGAACAGCATAAAACGGTCTGTTCAGAGATATACGAATATCAAAGGAGAACAAGAGATGAAAAAAAGGTACAGTCTTATCGCTTCGGCTATTGGTGCTTTCATGTTGGTTACGGGGATGCTTGGTCCCGTGCAAGCCACACAAGTCAAGGGAGACAGTGCGCTGATGTTTGGAGGAAGTTTTTTCCATGCTCAAGGCGCTGATGTGGGAGTCCTGAATCTCGATGTGGGATATGGTTATTTTCTCACTGAGAACTGGGAAGTAGGTATCCTGCAAACATTGGGATACGACATTATTAATGACGATGATGATATCTGGTGGGCTTCGACCATTCCCTTTATCAACTACAACTTCAGAGCCAAGGAGGCCTTTCAGCCTTTTGTCGGCGCGTTCTTGGGCGCAACCTACAATGAAGATGACGCATCGGGAACCTTGGGCCCCCAAATCGGTTTCAGATCATTCGTCAATGACAGCACCTTTGTATCGCTGAAATATCGGTATGAGTGGTTCTTTAACGAGTTGGACTATAATGACATTGAAGATAATAGCAGCGAAGGTAACCATGTTGTGACTCTCGGTGTCGGGTTTGTTTTCTAGATGACCAGCTTTTTTTGTTCGTAGATTGGTAAATTACCTTTACGGTGGGAAGCAGTAGTTGCTTCCCACCTCTTCTGCTTAAGCGGAGGAGGCTGGATATAATGTTATAGACACTGATCGTAATGAAAATTTCAGTTATGATCATTACTTGAGTCAACACCCGTGCGGTGTTATTTGATAAAGGATTTTGTCAATTAAGCAGTACTTCATCGCGCAGGAAACGCAGAGACTTGAGACGGTCCCTGCGTGTCCCGGTGACAAAGGTGTCGAGCAGACTGACAATCGCATAGGCAATCCGCAGCGCTCGCAAGGCGGCCATTTCCCTAATCCCTTGAGGGTGCATATGTTCCACCAGCAACGAGCGCAGGGTGTGTGATTAACCGCCGCTTTCCATGATATCCAATACGATATCCACGAGCTGTTAGTCTATCATATCGAAATAGATACTCGATTTTGGCCGCATGAAATCCGACCAGGGTTAATTCTTCGACGGTTGACTTTCTATAACTTGTCAATCCTTCAATGCACTAAGTTTGTATAATCTTATCTTCATTCTGTCGTGATTTTCGACAGCACTCAATTATCAACTAAAAGATACATTAATTAATATTCCTCGGGCGTATAAACCTCGAAAAAGGTTTTTTCACCGATTATTGAATCAATTTTCCATTGAAGCTCCTTTGCTCTCTCGTGGTTTTGCCATCTGATCCAATCGTCCGCAGTTTCCCAATGCGTTATCACGATTAGCTCACCAGGATCACTCATTTTTGAATATGTGGTTCTGTTTATGTAACCAGGCTGCTCAGCAGATTTTTCACGTAACTCTTTCAATAGCGGGATTAGTTTTTCTGTTTGATCCATGCGGAAAACTCGTCTAATTATAACCATCACACTCATGACTATACTCCTCCTGTTAATAACTCAAATTTATCGATGTAAAACTTTTATATTTGTCATACAAATAAGGTAATCAGTTTCAATTAAAGAAGATTCCACCAGTATTCTTAATTTCCAGGCTTACTCTATAACTAAAACCGGGGATTCTTTTGAAAAAAAGGCCGAACCATCGTAGCCCCCATCATGGTCTTTTCTAATTCCGAGCGATTGATGGTGATCGTCAGGTCGGCGCCAAGAAAGCAATAACCGGATTCACTAACTCAAGGTGGGCCTTTATCGTGGCGCGGGTCGGCAATGTACTCAATCTGGAGGCTGGTCTTCAAGGGCCTCTCTTCTCTGTTTCTCGGCTTTTCCCCCCGTGTAGGCAGCCCAAAGAAGTAAACCAATCCCTGCTGACCAAGGGATCGTTACGCACACGCCGGCAAGAAATATTGATAAGTCACTCATAGTCTTTACCCTTTCCGGCAAGCATCAAGGCTCCTGAAGACAAAATGGACGGCACCCAAAGGCCGACGTACACACCCTGATCCTTGTAACCGTTAAACCACAGATACACTGACAGTAAGAATGAAAATCCTGCCGCAATCAAGAATAGTCCTTTTATTTTCCAAATTGTAGACATGTTGCCCTCATATTTATAGCTGTGGTGGTCCTCATACTGAACCTTTAAAAATTACCATGTCATAAAAATTGGTTAATAATATTGAATCTGCAGCTTCCTGAATAAATTTGAAGTGGAGAATATTATTAACTCGTACCTATGTTCGATGAATCCTACGAAAAATAAATAGTATTAGAGCTGTCTGATTGCCCCTCTTATTTTACTGCATATCACAACTTACGCTAAGACAATTCAATTGACATGCAATGGAATTTAAACCTGAACTGGCATAAACCTGGTCAAAACTGGTATCTGTCAGATCTCATCTGAACTGCTACAACTTATTCGAATCATACACAGATCGTTAAGGTGTGTGTTGACATGATTCCTTTCTCAAATATTGCCAGTGCCCGGTACTAAAATCTGCCACCCAATATCTCGTTTAGAAAATATTGGGATTTAGAGTCCACTTGATAAACCAGTCCGTCTTATTATCCTCCCCACGCTCCATATCCAGACAGACAATTCCAGAATTTTGAAACTTGAACACTCGACAATTTTCTGATCCTGTGGTTAGAAACGATACG
>JABDQA010000123.1 GCA_013042475.1 Desulfofustis sp. | reverse complement strand
ATTCTGTCAATCAGATTGACTTCGTTACGCGGCTGCATTTTACCCAGGCTGGATGGAGGATGAGACGATTATTCCTTTACCGATCCGGCCAGCAGCCCGCGAATGAAATAACGGCCCAGAACGATATAGATCAGCAGCACCGGCAGGGCGGCAAGAATCGATCCGGCCATGGGCAGATTCCAGCTCACCGCCTGGCCGCCTGCAAGCTGGGCCAAACCGACGGTGATCGGGTTGGAGGTGTGGCGGGTGAGGCAGATGCCCCAGAGGAATTCATTCCAGATCTGGGTGAATTGCCACAGGCTGGTGACCACAAAGCCTGGTATCGACAGAGGAAATATTATCCTGGTGTAGATATGGAAGAAACCGGCCCCGTCCAGATTGGCCGACTCCATCAGCGAATCGGGGATCTGGGCGTAGAAGTTTCTGAAAATTAGCGAGGTGATCGGCAGCCCGTAGACGACGTGGGCCAGCACCAGCCCCGGAAGTCCGCCGTAGAGGTTCATCGCCCGCAGGGTCTGGAACAGGGGAATGAGGATAACCTGGTAGGGGATGAACATGCCGAACAGAAACAGGGTGAAGACGATCTCGCTACCGGGAAATTTCCATTTGGAAAAGACGTAGCCGTTGAGCGAACCCAGCACGGTTGAAAGCAATGTGGCGCTGATGGTCAGAATGAACGAGTTGACAATGTTCGGCTTAAGCAGGGCGAAGGCCTCACCAAAGCTTGCGTAATTGACCTCGGGCGGCAGCTGCCAGGATTGCGGCAGGCTGATATCCCCGGGAAACTTGAGCGAGGTGATCAGGGTCAGATAGACCGGCATCAGATAGGCCAGCGCCAGGATCACCAGGGAGCCATAGAGAGCGATTGTGGCAGGGGACACTCTGGTTTTCATCAGCGCGTGCTCCGCTGTCTGTAGCTGCTTATCAGGTAGGGAATGATGAAAGTGGCAGCGATCAGGAACAAGATGATGGCGATGGCCGCTCCCTTGGCGAAGTCATTGGCCCTGAAAGTGGTCAGGTACATGTTCAGCGCCGGATGGCCGGTCTCGGCGTTGTCCGGTCCGGTCATGGCGAATATCAGGTCGAACATCTTCAGGGAGATGTGCGACAGGATGATCACCGCACTGATGGTGATCGGTTTGAGCATCGGCAGGGCGATGTAACGGTAGTACTGGGCCGTGGTGGCGCCGTCGAGCATCGAAGCGTCACGCAGATCTTGTGAAATCCCGGTAAACCCGGCCAGGTAGAGCGCCATCGTGTAGCCCGAATACTGCCAGATCGTGGCCATGATGATACCTATGGTGGCCAGGTTGAAGCCGTGGGTTTCCTCCATGAACAGGGCCTTAGGCAGCAGGTCGCCGAACAGCCAGGTGGCGAGGCCGATTGCTATCCCCGGCAGCAGGAATCGTTTCAGGGCCCGCGGCGGGTCCTGCTTAATGGCCATGAGGCCGGCGACGATCAGCACGGCAGCGACGATGTAGAGCCCGATCAGCAGCAGATTCTGCCAGTTGAACTCGAAAATCGCCCCGGTACTCGACAGCCATTTAAACTCGAGGGGCTTTAACCCCGCGTAGGTGGGCAGAATATTGACACCGCCCTGGGGTGCGAGCAGCCAGCGCCAGATGGTACCGGTGACGATGAAGGAGAGTGACATCGGGTAGAGAAATATTGTTCTGAACACCGCTTCGCCCCGCGGTTTGTTGTCCAGCAGGATGGCGATGATCAGGCCCGTGCCGATGGCGCCGGCCAGGAGCATGACCGAATAGTAGACGGCATTCACCAGGTCCTGGCGAAATCCTCCGCCGAGAAAACCGGTGAACAGCTCCTTGTAGTTGGTCAGACCGGCGTAGTTGCGGACCGGGTTCTCCGCCAGGGCGGCAACCCCGCCCCAGTCGGTCAGTGACAGCCAGAAGGTGTTGCCGATGAATCCGTAGACGAAAACCCCGATCAGGATCATCGACGGCAACAGCGTCAGAAAAGCTTTGATGCGGTCTCTGTTGGGCATGTCGGTGGTGACGAGGGTCCCAGGGAGCCGGGACCCTCGTTTAAGAGTCAGCGGTTATTTGCCGATTCCGTTTTTCATCGCAATCTGTTGAGCGGCCTTGCCGGCGGCTTCGGCATTGCGTGATTTGAGAAACATTTCCATGACCGAGGCAAAATCGTTCATGAAACCTTCGTTGGCAGTTACCCCGTGGGCAAGCGAGCCGACGATGCGATCCTTACCAAAGTCGGCGGAGGCCGATTTGGCATAATCATTGTACACGGACAGGTCGCTGTCGGTCCGAGCCGAGATGGAGCCCTTGAGCGGGTTGAACGCGTCGCTTCCTTCCTTGCTGCCGAGCAGTGCCAGCCAGGCCACGACGTTGTCGCGGTTGGGTGCACCCTTGGGCAGGCCGAAAGAGTCGGCCAGGAACATGAACTCACCTCCGGTTCCCGGAGCTGCCGCCCAGCCGAAACCGCTGCCGGGTGCCAGCTTCTTGGTAGTACTCATGTATCCTGCCGCCCAGTCACCCATGACATTGAAAGCGGCCCGGCCGTCAACGACCATATCGGTGGCCTGCTGCCATGAGAGCGAAGAGGCGTCGTCGTTGGTGAACTCGAGAACCTTGCCGAACAACTCCCAGGCCTTGACTCCTTCAGGGCTGTCAAAGGCCAGCTTGCCGGTCCACAGGGCATCCCAGTTGTCAGGACCCAATGAAGCCAGGGCCACCGATTCCCACAGGTGGTTGGCGGTCCAGTTCTGGGCCAAAGCCAGAGGTACGACGCCGGCTTCCTTGATTTTTGGAGCCACGGCGAAAAAGTCGTCCCAGCTCTCCGGCGCCTTGATGCCCCACTTGTCGAGGTTGGCAGGGACATACCAGATCACGTTGGAGCGGTGGATATTGACCGGAACAGACCAGATACCCGCGTCGGTCCCGATCAATTCGACCAGTCCCTCGGGGAAGGCTTCCATCCAGCCTTGCTCCTTGAACAGGAAGGTCAGATCTTCCATCCGATCAGCCTTGACCCAGGTACCGATCAGTTCCTGGCCGGCATGGACCTGGAAGCTGTCCGGCGGCTCGCCGCCGAGCATTCTGGTTTTCAGCACGGCCTTGGCGTTGACGCCAGAACCGCCGGTCACGGTAGCATTCACTACTTCAACGTTGGGGTGCGCCTTTTCATACAGGTCGATGAGGGCCTGCAAGGCTGGTCCTTCATCGCCGGCCCACCAGGAAAAAATCTCGAGCTGCCCCGAGAGATGTCCCTTGGACTGGGCCGGGCCGACAACAAGCAGCAGCATTGCGGCCATGGCGACGAGCATTGCAACAATTGTCTTTTTCATGGGTTCCTCCTCTTTTTTAGTTGGCGCGGTCTCTTCGTTAGCGACCGCTGTTTAGGTAGTTCAGCGGATAGCCTGCTCCGTTTCGGGATCGAACAGCAACAGGTTCTCCAGGTTCAAGCCAAGTTTCATCGTCTGGCCGGGTGCAGCAGGAACTCTGCCCTCCAGCTCGGCAATGACGCTTGCTTCTCCCATGGTGAATTCGAGCAGCGACTGGCTGCCGACGATTTCCGAGACCACGACCTTACCGTCGATGAGCCACTGCTCGGGCAGTGCGGCCAGAGCGCCGTCGCGCTTGATCGAGTCCGGCCTGATTCCAGCCAGCACCTGATCCTGATCCTTGCAGCCAGCCGGCAGAGTGACCGGGAAGGTAACGCCGCAGAAGCTTATTTCGTCACCGTCGCTGCCCCGGCTGACCACGGCCGGCAGCAGGTTTGTCGGCGGGTTGCCGATGAATCCGGCGACGAAACGATTATCGGGCTTTTCGTAGACCTCCACCGGGGTACCCACCTGCTGAACCATGCCGTCCTTGAGGATGACGATCCTGTCGGCCAGGGTCATGGCCTCGATCTGGTCGTGGGTCACGTAAATGGTAGTGGTCTTCATTTTCAGATGCATCTTTTTCAATTCCATACGCATCTGGGTTCTAAGCTGGGCGTCAAGGTTTGACAGCGGTTCGTCGAATAGAAACACACTGGGACTGCGGACAATGGCCCGGCCCATGGCAACGCGCTGACGCTGGCCACCCGACAGGGCTGCAGGCTTCCTCTGCAGATACGGGGTCAGCTCTAGAATATCAGCCGCTTTGTTCACCTTCCGATGTATTTCGTCTTTTCCGAGTCTGGCCATCCTCAGGCTGAAGGCCATGTTTTCGAAAACGGACATGTGCGGATAGAGGGCGTAGTTCTGAAAGACCATGGCCACGTCACGGTCTTTGGGCATCACTTCGTTCACCCGCCTACCATTGATTTTTATCTCCCCGCCGCTGATTGTTTCGAGTCCGGCGATCATTCTCAGAATCGTCGATTTTCCACAGCCCGACGGGCCAACCAGCACAATGAACTCATTGTCGTCGATGCTGAGATTGGCATCGTGGACCACTTCGGTTGCTCCGAACCGTTTGCAGACATCGACCAGTTCAACCTGGGCCATAAATTTCTCCCATGTGGGTTATAAGTGACAGGTTCATCTCAGGTGGACCCCCTGACCACAAGCCTGGTTTCCAATGTGATTGTTTTATCGTGCTCGAGGGTCCCGCTTTCCAGGATGTCGAGCAGAAGGGAGGCAGCGGTTTTACCGATATCATAGGCAGGCTGGTTGATCGTGGTCAGGGCAGGTCTGACCAGGACCGCGTTGGGATTGTCTGAAAAGCCCACCAGTCCAACCTGTTCTGGCACCATCACCTGGTTATCCTGAAGGTAGAGCAGGGCGCCCAGGGCGACTGGGTCGTTGATCGCGAAAATGCCATCAGGCGGTTTTTCAAGAGTCAGCAGACGACGGGCTCCCTCGCGCCCGTCCTCTTCGTGGCAGCCGCCTTCTATGATGTATTCGGGCCGCACTGCAAATCCGTGTGCGTGAAGTGCCGCCTCGTAGCCCTCGCGTCTTTTCTCGGCGACGTAGAGTGAACCGGCCGAGGTCAGATGGGCAATGCGTTTTCTGCCCGTCTCGATCAGATGGGTGACGGCCTGAAAGGCGCCGTTGAAATCGTCAACCACTACTTTTGGGGCATTAATTTGGTCCACCACCCGGTCAAAAAGCACAATCGGTACTCCCTGCGCGAGCACCTGCTTGAGATGGGTAAAATCAGCCGTCTCCTGGGAGACGGAGACCAGCATGCCGGCCACTCGATTGGCTGCCAGCGCCCTGGTGTTGATTGTTTCCCGCTCAAAGGTGTCGTCACTCTGGCACACCATAATGGTGTATCCCGATTCGTAGGCCAGATCTTCAATACCGCTGATCACCGTAGAGAAAAAAGAGTTACGGATCTCAGGCACGATGACGCCGATATTGTTTGATCGGCGGGTCTGTAAACTCTGGGCGATCAGGTTGGGCTGATAATTGGTTTTGGCGGCGATGGCCCGGACCCGCTCCTTGGTCTGTTCGCTGATGTCGGGATGGTCGCGCAGCGCCCTCGACACAGTCGAAGCCGACAGGTTGAGACGCCTGGCAAGATCATTGATGGTCACGTGTCTCATGACCCCTCACCCGTTGCTGGAAATAACCATCCGTTCGCAGTGAAATGGCAGAAGCCAGGCCTCCCGGTTTTCACTGGAATCACAGATCCCTCCCCAAAAACCTGCCCCATTAGTGATTGATAATCATCGAATTGGTCTTTTGGAACGTAGGCCTGTGCAGTTCCCGAAAATCCCCCTCCGTGCACCCGGCAGACTGCCCGGGGGAACAGTTGCCTGGTGAGGGAGATAGCCAGCAGAATTCCCTGTTCTTTGGTATTTTTTGAGGAACTGCAGTTCTGCAGCTGCGTGCAGGAAGAATCACCCGATTGTCTCACCAGTTCCAGGAAGCGCGCGTAGTCGCGCTGGAGCAGTGCTTCGCTCTGCCGGTCAGCGCGCAGATCGTCGGTGATGAAATGCAGTACACGCAGCAACGCCCGGTCGCCGGCTTCGGCACGGAGCGCGGCTATCTGCCCCAGCAAGTCGGCCACGCTCAGCCCCCTGGCCTTGTCCCGCTGCAACAAGCGGGTAACCCGGCCTATTTCCTCGGTGACGGCGGCGTACTCCTCGGTCAAGTCGCTGTGACTGCCACCGGTATCGATAATCAACAGCCGGTACTCCCAGTCTTCGAAATCGGTGTCGATCCTGGTGATTGCAGGGTTATCAGGATCCGCAAAATCGATACCCAGGGTGTAGCCTGCGGCGCTGCTCAGCTGATCCATCAGGCCGCAAGGTTTTCCGAAAAACTCATTCTCGGCAAACTGACCGTAACGCGCAAGCTGCAGCGGCTCAAGGGCTTCATCTTCGAGCACACCGAAAATACCACCCACGAGCACACCAAAAGCCGCGGACGAACTCAACCCGGTGCCTGGTTTACAGGTTGAGTCGATCACTGCTGTAAACCCACGGATGGCACGGCCCCTTTGCTGCCGTGCTGCCCCCACCCCCCTGATGAGTGCCTCGGGACTGTTCCGTTCAGCGGGATCAGGGCTGAGGTTGTCCAAGCGTATGCTGAGAGGTTCGGGGTACTCCCTGGAAGAAAGAGAGACGCGGTCGTTTCCGCTGGGCGCCACCGCGGCGATGCAGTCGAGATCGACGGCACTGGCCAGGACCCTGCCGTTATTGTGGTCGGTATGGTTGCCACCGAGCTCGGTGCGGCCGGGGGCGCTGGCCACAAAACAGCTGCTGCCTTCCAACCGCGGTTCAGCATCAGCCAGCAGTTGTCGGTAGCGTGCCCGTTGCTCCGCCAGGGCCGCCTTGCCATAGAGCCTGGTCAGACCTTGATCGGCCTGGCCGGCGGCGAGCGCGCTTTTGAGATCGGCAACCGTGCTGTTCATGCGTGTTTCCTCTCCTCGAGGTAGTGGATTCGGGGCAATTCCCGCAGCCTGGCGGCGGCGATTTCCGGGGTGAGATCCCGCTGGACGGTAGCCAGCAGTTCGAAACCGACCATGTGTTTCTTTATCGTCTGGGATCGCAACAGCGGCGGCAGGTAGTGGAAATGGTAATGGACGCCCGGATATTCTCCGCCGTCGGTAGGTTGCTGGTGAATACCCATGGAATAGGGAAATGAAGTCTGGAAGAGGTTGTCGTAACAGATGCCCAGCTCGATCATGATGGCGGCAAGGTCTGTCTTTTCCTTGTCCGAGATTGTTTCTATTGAAGGGGTGTGACGCCGGGAAATGATCATCGTCTCGTATGGCCAGAACGCCCAGTATGGCACCAGCACAACATAAGAGTCGTTTTCGATCAGGATCCTTTCTCCAACGGATCGTTCTCTCGCCACATAGGTGCAGAGCAGGCAGCTGCCGTGGTCGTCGAGATAGCGCTGCTGCTGGTCCAGCTCCCTGGCCGGCAGGTTTGGAACCGTGGAGCTGGCCCAGATCTGCCCGTGGGGGTGGGGGTTGGAGCAGCCCATGATCAATCCGCGGTTCTCAAAGATCTGTACATGGTTGACAAAATCACGGGCACCAAGACCGCGATACTCTGCGATCCAGGTGGAGATGACCGGCTCCACCTGGGCCGGGGTCATCCTGGCCAGACTCAAATCATGGCGCGGGGAATAGCAGATCACCCGGCAGATGCCGCGTTCCGGTTCACTGACCAGCAGGCCGTCAGGGTCGGTAGCGTGAGTGGTGGAAGGATCAGGCAGCAGGGCGGCGAAATCGTTGGTGAAGACAAAGGTATCTCCATAGTCGGGGTTTGGCTGGCCGCCGGCCCGAACATTGGTTGGGCATAGATAGCAATCGGGCAGATAGGCAGACGGCACCTCGGTGTCGGCTGATTCCAGCTGGCCGTCCCAGGGGCGGGCGCTGCGGTGCGGGGAAACGAGCACCCAGTCGCCGCTCAGCGGATTGAACCGACGATGGGGTTTATCATTGCTCTCCCTGCCATCATTCATAATCGCAGTGATCCCCAAAGAAAAATGAAGTATAATGGATTCTGCAAACGATGCCGCAAACGTTTGCAATGGTATAAATATAAAAGCATCTAAATTGATGTCAACAGAATAGTGGGTATCAATATGGTGATCTGTGATGAAACGATCAGAAATAAACAAACTGCTCGAAGAGGCCTGCGATTTTTTCAGCTCAGGCCATTTCCAGTTGCCGCCGTTTGCCTTTTGGACGCCGGAGAAGTGGAAGATCACGGGCCCCGAGGCAAACGAAATTCGGGATAATGAACTTGGCTGGGATGTAACCGATTACGGACTGGACAAATTCTACCAGTTCGGACTCCTGCTCTTTACCATCAGAAACGGTAACCACGCCCGGCAAGACGCTTATCCCAAGGGCTATGCCGAAAAAATCATGATGGTTCGCGAAGCCCAGGTGACCCCGTATCATTTCCACTGGAATAAACGCGAGGATATCATCAACCGGGGCGGCGGTAACCTGGTGATCGATCTCTACCACGCCGACGAGCACGACAAGCTCAGCGACCGGGAGTTCTCGGTGTCGGTGGATGGGCTGCGACGGGCGGTGGCGCCTGGTGATCGGGTGATCCTGAGTCCTGGCGAAAGTATCTGTCTGGAGCCCTACGTCTACCACACCTTTTATGGCGAGAAAGGCGGCGGCAGCGTGATGGTCGGCGAGGTCTCCGATGTCAACGACGATCGGGCTGACAACTGTTTCTACGAGCAGCTTCCCCGCTTCCCCGAGATCGTCGAGGACGAGGAGCCGCGCTATTACCTCTGTACCGAGTACCCGCCTGCGTTCGAGCAGAAAAGTTGAGACCCAGACACCCTCTGAGTGCCATGAAAGAATACAAGAAAACAATCTGCCCCCTCGATTGTCCCGATACCTGCGGCATGATCGCCACCGTTGAAGACGGCCGGGTTGTATCCCTGCAGGGCGACCCTGACCATCCCTACACCAGAGGGGTTATTTGCCGTAAAATGAAGGGCTATCCGGCCAGGCTCCACGGACCCGAACGCATACAGCATCCGCTGATCAGGGTCGGGGTCAAGGGGGCCGCCGAGTTCAAGCGCATCAGCTGGAGCCAGGCCTGGGACTATCTCAGCAGCCGCTTAAGCAAGGTAATCGACACCCATGGCGGGGAATCGGTTCTGCCATACTGCTATGCCGGTAACATGGGGTTGATCAACCGCTTTGCCGGGTTCCCGCTGTTTCACAAAATAGGTGCCTCGAGGCTCGAGCAGACCATCTGTTCGGCCACCGCCCGGGCCGGCTGGGTAAATATCTGCGGTGGAGTGGGCGGCACGCCACCCGAGCGTGCAGAAGAAGCCGATCTGATTGTCATTTGGGGGATGAACGTCAAAGTCTCCAATCTGCACTTCTGGCCCTATGTGGTGGAGGCCAGGAAAGGCGGTGCCAGGCTCGTGGTCATCGATCCCTACCGCAACGATACCGCCCGCAGCGGCGATGAACATATCTGGGTCAGACCCGGAGGCGATGCGGCGCTGGCTCTGGGCGTGCTGAAGCTGATGGTGGAACACGAGTGGGTCGATGACGAATTTATCGACCGGTACAGCAGCGGCTTTGGCGAGCTCAAAGCTTACCTGCAGGAAACCCGGCTCGGCGACTTCGAGGACCAAAGCGGTGTTGATCGGGAGGCCATGGAGCGGCTTGCCTGTATGTTTTTCGAGACCCCGAAAACCTTTATACGCGTCGGTGTCGGCCTTACCAGAAACAGCAGGGGGGCGATGGCTATCCGGGCCATCGGCTCGCTTGCCGCCGCATGCGGGTTCTTCAACGGAGGCCCGGGACAGGGAGTGCTGCTTTTCACCAAAGCCTTCAGCGGCGACAGCTCTAAACTGACGAGGGAAAAATTGCAGGTGCAGTCTCCCCGAGTGATCAACATGATCCACCTCGGCGCAGCCCTGACCAGCCTCGCTCCGCCCGTAAAAGCCCTGCTGGTCTACAACTCCAACCCACTCTGTGTGGCCCCGGACGCATCCATGGTCAGAAAAGGGCTGGTCCGGGAGGATCTGTTCACCGTGGTGCACGAGCAGGTGATGACTCCTACCGCGCGCTTCGCCGACCTGGTGCTGCCGGCAACCACCTTCCTGGAAAATCGTGACCTTTATACGGCCTATGGCCATTTTTACATGGGCATAGCCGATCCGGTAATCGAACCCTTGGGTGAATCGATCAGCAATTTCGACTTTTTCCAGACCCTGGCCCAGAAAATGGGCTACCTCGACGAACCCTTTACCCAGAGTTTCGATGAACGGCTGCAGAGCTATTTCGACACTTTGAAGGAACTTCCCGAGGGGTTCAGCTTTGAGCGCTATCAGCCGGGGGACTATGTCTTGAGTCAAAAAAGTACTGCAACCGGCCAGCCCTTCGACACCAACGGCAACAGGTTTCGATTCGTCAACGAGGAGCTGCCGGAGCAGAGCCGTTACCCGCTCCTGGCAACGGCCAAGGAGTTCGACAACCCTGATCTGAAGGCCCGTTTTCCCTACCGTCTGCTCACCCCGCCCAACGACCGGTTGCTCAATTCGACTTTCGGGGAGCGCTACACGGGGGACACGGGAACCGTACTTATCCATCCCGATGATGCCGGACGCCGGGTCATCGTCGATGGCGCACTGGTTAGGTTGGTCAATCTGCGCGGAGCCGTCATACGCCGCGCCCGGGTGAGCGAGGACACTCCGCCGGGACTGCTGGTCGCCGAGGGACTCTACTGGCCTGCTGACGAGCAGAGCGGCACCATCAACGAGCTGACTTCGCAACAGTGTTCAGACAGCGGCGGTGGGGCGATCTTTCATGAAGCGCTGGTCGATATCATCCCCCTGCCGATGGATAAATGAAGCGGAGGTGTGCAGGCTGCTAGTTGGCTTTAATAGAGAGGCTCTTGATGGCAAGGATGAGGTCGTCGACCGAGGTGAGATGACCAAGCTGCTCGCGGCTGAGAACCACCTCGACCTGGCTGGACTGTTTAAGGATTACCGGATAGGAGTGTTTCATTCCGTACTTCTTCTCGAATTCGTCAAGGTGGAGGAACTCCATGTCGATGCTGCTGCTTTCCCTGAACGACTTCCATTTCTGATCTTCCCTGAACGTTCCGTGTGTCAGGCTGCAGAGAAAGCAGTCGTAGGTCTGCGGGCTCATGAGTTTATGACCGATGTCCTTTATCACATTGATCATACCGCTGTTGGCGTTGTACACGAATATCAGTTTCATAACCGGCCTCTTGTTCCGGGGTGCTTGACTGGAGTGTGTAATTATATAATAAGTGCTTAACCCGAATAAACCAGGAGAGGCCACCTTACATAAGTGATATCAGTCATTTAAAAGTATACGGTGAACAGGTTTCCCGCTTGCCAATCGAGGAGGACGAATAAATGGAGCTGTACGAAGCGATAACCACCAGGCGCAGTGTGCGAAGTTTTCAGGAGGGTCAGGTGGCGGATGCAACCTTAGAGAAACTGCTCAGGGCGGCAATGCTGGCACCCTCCGCCGCCAATCAGCAGCCCTGGAAATTCATAGTCGTCAGGGACCGGGCCAAACTCAATGGGATCACCGCGTTTCATCCCTATTGCAAGATGATCACTCAGGTCAGCGTCGCCATCATCGTCTGCGGTGATCCCACTGGGAAAAAATGGGCCAATCTCTGGCCTCAGGACTGCAGCGCCGCCGTGCAGAATCTGCTCCTGGCCGCCAGGAACGAGGGGCTCGGTGCGGTCTGGACCGGCGTCTACCCGTTGGAAGATCGGATGGCAGGCTGCCGAAAACTGTTCGGCATCCCCGACCACGTTTTCCCCTTTGCGGTGATACCCATTGGCTATCCCCAAGACCCGGCGCTGGCATTCAAAGAGATGGACCGCTACAAGCCGGAGTTGGTGTATCGGGACTTTTACAAATAAGGGGGACACATGCCATTGTGTCCCCCTCTTCCTAACTAGGCGCCGAGGTAAGCCTTCTTGACTTCGGGGTTGTCGAGCAAACCGTCAGCCTCGCCTTCGAGAATCAGCTGCCCGTGCTCCAGTACGTAACCGCGCTGGGCAAATTTTAGGGCCAGCCGGGCATTCTGTTCGACCAGCAGGATGGTGGTGCCCTGACTGTTGATCTCCTTGAGGGCGTCGAACATGTCGAGCATCAGCAGCGGCGCCAGTCCCATGGAGGGTTCGTCCAGGACCATTATCTTACGTCCGCTCATGTATGCCCTCCCGACCGCCAGCATCTGCTGCTCACCGCCGCTCAGGGTACCGGCAAGCTGATCCTTGCGCTCGTCAAGCCTGGGGAACAGGTCGAACACCCACTTCTTGTCGCGGGCGATGGCGTCCGAATCTTTTCTGGCGAAGCAAGCCAGGGTCAGGTTTTCGGTCACTGTCAGGTTACCGAAAATCATCCGACCTTCGGGCACGTGGCTGATGCCCAGCTTGGAGACCACTTTGTCGGTGTTGTACTTGAGAATATTGTCCCCCATGAACTCGATCTTGGAGCCGGGATCTGATGGGATCATCCGGGAAATGGCCCGCAGGGTCGTGGACTTGCCGGCGCCATTGGCGCCGATGATAGTGACGATCTCGCCCTGGTCGACCGAGAAGCTGATGCCGTGCAGAGCCTTGATATTGCCATAGGAGACGGACAGATTTTCAACGAAGAGCTGCATCAGTGTAGATCCTCCTTGCCAAGGTAAGCCTCGATAACTTCGGGGTTGTTCTGAATTACTTCGGGCGGTCCCTCGGCAATCACCTCGCCGAATACCATGGTTTGAATGGATTCGCACAGATCCATGACGAATTTCATGCGGTGCTCGATCATGAAAATAGCCACTCCAAAGTCCCGGTGGACCTGGCGGATGATTTCGATCATCCTGATCAACTCATCCGGTGTCATTCCCGCGGTTGGTTCATCGAGAAAGAGGATCTTCGGTCTGGTTGCCATGGCCCGGGCCATCTCCACACGCCGTTGAGCGCCGTAGGGGAGATTGCCGATATTGTGGGTGGCAAACTGATCGATGTCGAACAGCTCGAGCAGTTTGTAAGAGTTGTCGAGTACCTCTTTTTCCTGCTGCCTGCATTTTGGTGTGCCGAAAAAGGCTCCCAAGAGACCGTAGGTGAGCTGCGAGTAGTGGGCCATTCGAATGTGATCGATGACGTTCATGTGGCGCCACAGGGCCAGGTTCTGAAAGGTGCGGCCCAGTCCCATGTCGGCAATCCGGTGGGTCTCGACTCCCTTGATGTTTTCTCCCTCGAGTTCGACGACACCTTCGGTGGGGTTGTAGACCCCGGTGATCAGGTTGAACACCGTCGTCTTGCCGGCGCCGTTGGGGCCGATGAGTCCCCTGATTTCCCCGGGCTCAATGGTCAGGTTGAAATCCGATACCGCCCGCAAGCCCCCGAAAAAGTGGGTCATATTTCTGACGTTGAGCAGTGGTGCCATTATTCAACTCCTCCTGCGCGTTCCTTGTTGCGCGGCCGCATGAGCTCCTTGACATTGAGCTCGGTGAAGGAAATAAGCCCGTGGGGCCGGAAGATCATGACCAGGATCAGGATCAGCGGGATGATGATCCATTTGAACAGTTCCAGGGGCCGCAGCGCCTCGCTCAGGACACTGATGCTCACCGCCCCGACGATGGAGCCGTAGATCGAGTTGAGACCGCCGAAATAGACCATGGCCAGGATCTCTGCCAGCTTGTTGAGACTGAAGGTGCCGGGGTTGACGTAGCGCAGCACATGGGCGAACAGGCCGCCGGCTACGCCGGCCCAGAAGGCGCCGAACATGAAGGCGGTCATCTTGGTCTTGCGGGTGTTGACGGTCATCGAATTGGCCGCCGGCTCGTTGTCGCGCACGGCGTTTAAGGCCTTGCCCAGGACCGAGGTGGTGAAATTGTGGACGATCCAGATGCACAGCGCCATCCAGACAAATACCACCGTCAGTGTGGCGTAGTTTGGCTGGCTGCTCATGCCGCGCGGACCGCCGACGATTTCCAGGTTCTCGATGGCGCTTTTGACGATGAACAGAAAGGCCAGCGAAATAATGGCCAGGTAGTCGCCCCTGGTCCGAAACGATGGGACTGCCACGATCAGTGAACCCAGAGCCGCAACCCCGCCGCCGATGATCAGGACCAGCGGGAACAGCCAGGGGCCCAGCGCAGGGTTCAGCAGCGGTTCGCCAAACATCTTGTCATTGGCGAACAGCAGCAGGGTCAGGGTCGAAGAGGCGTAGGCGCCGAGGGCCATGAAGCCGGGATGGGAACAGGAGAACTCGCCCTGGTAGCCGTTGATGACGTTGAGGCTCAGGGTGAGGATGATGGAGATCATGGTCAGCTTGACGATCAGCACCCGATAGTCGTTGATGCCCGCCCACATGGAGAGAATAACGTAAAAGGCTGCGAGATGGAGCAGGGTAGCCAGCCACAGCGGCATTCTCTCGAGCTGCTCCGCGAGCTGGTTGGTCAGCGGTGCCGTCACGCGGGCCACCAGAAAGACCGGCACCACATAGATAACCAGGTCATAGGCCAGGGCGCTGGGAATCATCAGCGGTGTCTTGAGCATGAACAAAGCGCCGAAGAGTACCGGAATCTTGGGCAGGTAGAGGTAGTAGGAAATCAGATCCCCGAGATAAAATTCCATCAGCACCGCGGAGAATACCCCGAGGAACCAGCCGGCCAGCGGCACGACGGAAAATGGTTTGAACAGTTTCTTGAGTTTATCCATTCGAGATTCCTTAACGTTGAGAGTCTCCGGAATTGTTGTATCAGAGCCTGAGCTGGGTGGAGTGCGCCATGCCGAAGAAGCCCCGCGGCCTGAAGGTCAAGATCACCAGAATAATGGAATAGGCGATAAGGTCCCTGAAGGTTGATGGGAAGATCATCGGTACGAACATCTCGATGAAGCCGAGCAGGTAACCGGCCAGCGCCGCCCCCATGATCGAGCCGCGGCCGCCGAGGATGGCGGCGACAAAAGCTTTCCAGCCGAGGGAAATACCCATGTACGGGTCGAGTACGGGATAGGCCTGGCCGTAGAGTATACCGGCCACGGAGGCCAGTCCGGCGCCGATGGCAAAGGTCATCGGCGCAATGACGTTGATCGACACGCCCATCAGGGGCACTGCTTGGAAATCATACGACATGGCCCGCATGGCCATACCCCATTTGGTCTTCTTGATAAAGAGATGCAGCGCGAACATCATGACCAGGGAAGCGACGATGATCAATACTTTGACGTTGGTGACGTAGATGCCCCCGATATTGTAGGTGACTGACTCAATCAGCGGGGGAAAGCTGAACCGCTGGGCGCCGAGGATGATCAGGTTGCCGGTCTCGAAGATGATTCCGATCATTAGACCGGTAATGGCCGCCGAGGCCCGGGGGGCGCCGCGCAGGGGACGGTAGCCGACCATTTCGACGAAGACGCCGACAAAACTGGCCAGGAACATGGTGATCAGAATTACCAGGATGAATATCATCCAGCCCGGCATGAAGGCCGAAAAGAGGGCCAACAGCAGGGTGGCGATGCCGAAGCCGATGTAGGTTCCGACCATGAAGATGTCGCCGTGGGCAAAGTTGAACAACATCAGGACGCCGTAAACCATCGAGTAACCGATCGAGACCACGGCGTAAAAACTGCCCCATTGCAGCGCGTTGATGATGTTTTGCAGGAAAATATCCATGTAGCGGCTCCTGTGTGCTCAAGTACATCTGGTAACGGAACGACTGTTTCCGGTGAGATTAGATAAAATTGATACCTGTCCACAGCCCGCTGCAATAAGGACAGCCCGGCTCTGGAGAGGCACAATAGTGCCAAAAAAAAGTCTGGTGTGCAACCACAAGGTTACACACCAGACTGGTGGTTGAAGCTACATCTTTTTACTGCGTATCAGATCACGGACAGATGGACTTGTAGAATTCGTATTCGCCTTTGTCGCTGATCTTGACGATTACCGCACATTTGTTCGGATCTCCTTCTTCGGTGAAGGTCATGGTGCCGGTAATGCCCTCGAAGTTCTCGATCTTGGCCAGGGCATCACGAACGGCGGCGCGGTCTTTCTTGACGTTGCCACTCAGTTCACCGCTGCCTTCGATGGCCGCCTGGGCGAGCCGCAGGGCATCCCAGGTCAGGGCGCCGACATCGTCGGGTACGTAGCCGTATTTGGAGTTGTAGCGGTCGATGAACTCCTTGGTGGCGCCTTTGGCACCGGCAGCAGCGTAGTGAGTCGAGAAGAACTGTCCAAAGCAGGCTTCCCCGCAGAGCTCAACGGTTTCGGCCGAACCCCAGCTGTCGCTGCCAACAACCGGACCTTTCCAGCCAAGGTCTTTGGCCTGGTTGACGATCAGGGCAACTTCGTTGTAGTACTGCGGGGTGAACAGGAACTCGGCATCAGAGTTGATGATCTTGGTCAGCTGGGAGCTGAAATCGGTGTCCTTGGTGGTGAAGCTCTCATAGGCGACAACCGAGCCGGCACCATGCTTCTCTTCCCAGGCGGCCTTGAAGAACTCGGCCAGTCCTTTGGGGTAGTCGCTGGCCACGTCATAGAGCACCGCTGCCTTGGCGAAACCGAACTCCTCAGTAATGAAGTTGGCCAGAACCGGACCCTGGAACGGATCGAGGAAACAGCCGCGGAATACGTAGGGACGGTCTGCCGTGGTAGCCGGATTGGTGGACCAGGGGCTGATCATCGGAGTCTCGTAGTTGTTGGCCACGTCGCCTGCCGGTATCGCCTGCTTGGAGGACTGCGGGCCGACAATGATCATGACATCGTCCTGGGTGATCATCTTGGTGTTGGCCTTAACCGCGGACTCAGCCTTGGACTCGTTGTCTTCGAGAACGACCTCGACCGGATATTTCTTGCCGCCGACTTCGATACCGCCTGCCTTGTTCACATCTTCAAGCCACATCTCAGCGGCATACTTGGTACCCTCGCCAACCTTGGGAATGTCCCCTGTCATGGGGGCATTGATACCGACCTTAATGGTGGTCTTACGCTGGGTCCAGCCGTTTGAAGAAAAACAAAGCGTCACAACACAGGCTGCAAGGACCAGATACAAAAGCTTCTTCATTTAGCGCCTCCTTTTTTGTTGCTGGGGTTGATGCAGTCTCGATGCCGCGGTCACCCGGACCGGCCGCTTGGCAGGAACAGAGGCCAGGCACGAACCTAAACCGTTGGAAACTGCCCTCGGAAAGACTACAAAATTGGTGTAATCAACTCCTGGAAACAGGAGTTCTGATGACCCCAAATCGGTACCACACCGGGACGGTGATGACAACGAAAAAGAGGCGGGTGGGCAAAAAGTCAGCGGGGTATTATCGGTCATGCCTTTCTAATTAATTGATTTTTAATACATTCATCGTTTAAAAAAAGAATTTTAAACCTCTATGACGTTGCGGTTTTGACCGTGGCTGAAGTCGTTTTTACATTCTTGTTCCAAAAGGTTGCAATAATGCAAGTTGCATAAATGCAGCCAAGAGAGGATATTTACAGTATTGGGAAAAATAAGAGGGGGCGTTGACAAAGTATGGGATCAACTCAGAAATATCTGTTGAAACAGATCGGTCTGCTGGTCATCGGCGATGAGATCCTGCTCGGCCGCAGGAATGACAAGCATGTATCGTGGGCCCGGGACTATTTCTCCCGGATCAATGTCGACATCGGCTGGATTGCCATTTTAGGCGACGATCCCGATTTGCTGGAGCGCTTCTTCAGGCTTGTCCGGGAACGTGGAGACGACTGTTTTTCCTTTGGGGGAATCGGGGCCACGCCGGATGACAGGACCAGACAGGCGGTGGCCAGAGCCCATGATGTACCGTTAACCAGGCATCCCGAAGCGGTTGCTCTGTTGGAAAAACAGTTTGGCGAGGCCACCTACCCCAACCGGATTCTGATGGCAGAATTGCCGGAAGGGGCCGGGTTGATCCCCAATAGCCACAACAATATACCCGGTTTTTACTACGGCCGGATCCACTGCCTCCCCGGTTTTCCCGAGATGGCCCGGCCGATGGTGGGCTGGGTGGTAGAACACCGTTACCGATTGGCGCCTGAGCATGCGGAAGGGTTCATCGCTTATATTGTCAACGGCGTCAAGGAGAGTGAACTGGTGCCGTTGCTGAGCAGCTGCGAGGATCGATTTCCGGACCTCAAATTTTCCAGCCTGCCCAGATTTTCAGATGGCACCAGCTGGCAGATTGAACTGGGGATCCGGGGCAGCAGCCCACAGCTTGATGAAGGCGCCGAAGCACTTGCCGAAGGGGTGCGTGCCCTGGGATTCACCCTTGAAACAGGCTGATGTTGCCACAACAAAAGTAAGTACACTGAACCCAAAACGAGGATACACATGCAACTATTATCGGCAATTGAACAGGAAACCTCCCCGGATCCGAATTATTGCGTCATCTGGCTGCATGGACTCGGGGCAGACGGCAATGACTTTGCCCCGATCGTTCCCCATTTGAAGCTGCCCGAAAATCTGGCGGTGCGCTTCATCTTTCCCCATGCTCCAGAGATGCCGGTGACCGTGAACGGCGGTATGGTCATGCCCGCCTGGTACGATATTATCGAGATGGAAATCGACCGCCGGGTGGACATCGAAGGCTTGATTTCCTCAGCCGCCATGATTGATAAATTTGTGGACCGTGAGTTGGAGCGCGGCCTCGACGAAAAAAATATCATCATTGCCGGTTTTTCCCAGGGCGGCGCCGTGGCTTACCATCTGGCTTTGAATCGGCCTGTGCGGCTCGGCGGCCTGCTGGCCATGTCAAGCTACTGCCCCACCTGCAGTATGATCCACGACCACACCCCGCATGTAGGGTTGCCGATCGAGATTCATCACGGCCTTTATGACCCCGTGGTTCCGGAGCGGCTCGGTAGGGAAGCCAGGGGTTTTATGGAGGAGCACGGCTATGCACCGGTATACAGAACCTACCCCATGGAACACAACGTCTGTGCGGAACAGATCGAGGATATCGGTGCCTGGTTCAGGGTAGTCATGGTGTAACCTTTCAGAATCCTTCTTTTACAAGGTGCCATGCATATAGTAATAGTATTATTATATAACAAAAAGGTGCATCAGCACCGTTAGCGATACGGAGGAACAAAGAATGTTCACGGTAGCCGATATACGGGAAATAGCCGTACAGATAGAGAAGAATGGCGAGGCCGCGTATCGTAGAGCGGCGGAAATGGTCACCGATAGCGCAGTAAGTGAAATCTTTATCTGGATGGCCGAGGAAGAGAAGGTCCACCGCTCATTATTCAAGAGCATAGAATCAATTGAACTGATAACCGAAGAGCAGCGCGAACTCGAAGAGATGGGCCGGCAACTACTGCAGGAAATGGTCGCCGACCAGACCTTCTCGCTGGACAGGGAGATGCTCCTTGAGACTGAGGATTTTGCCGAGGCGCTTGCCCAGGCTCAGACGCTGGAGAAGGATACCATCATGTTTTACGAGTTTTTGCTCAACCTGGTCAGTGATGATGAAACCAGGCAGCAGCTCGAACTGGTGATCGAAGAAGAGAAGCGCCACATTGAGCAGCTTGAAGTGATGAAAGCAACCGCGCCCGAGTCGTGCCGCAACCTGGCTGAGGTTTGAAGCTATGGGGACACAATACCCATCGTGTCGCCATAGCCGTAATTTATTGTGTGCAATACAGAAGTTAGAGCAGAGGGGTATTGTGTCCCTTTAAAAAAACATGTGGTCGCTAATCCAATCGATACCCGTCTGGCTCCTTGTGGTTCTCTGTCTGACCCTTGGACTGGCGCCATTTGTGCCCGAGCCCCACATCTGGGAGAAACTGAAAATGCTCGCTGCGGGTAGCCTGAGCAAGCCGATCGACATTTTCGACCTGCTGTTGCACGCCTTGCCCTTCGTTTTGCTGGCGCTCAGACTGATCGAGCCTTACCTGCAGAAATAATTAAGGGGACGCGATTTAAAATTGCGTCCCCTCGCATGTGCGTTTCCGGTGAGGCGGTGAATTTAATACTGATTTGAATCCTGGGGATTGAATTCGGCGTTGTCCACCCACCACTCAGGCTTCATCACCATGTCGAGTAGGTTTTCGCAGGTGCGCAGGTGATAGGTTTCCTGTTTCATCAGCGCCTCGAACAGCTCTTTGCTGATCGGGTCATCGGCTTCCTCGAACTTCTCTTTATAGAAGGCCATACCCCGCTTCTCGATTTCCACCGCTTTCTGGTAGTCCTCAATGGCATCTACTGAAATCTTGGTGATGCCGTCATCTTGTTTCATGTCTTCGAAAACCGTTCTGATATCCAAAGCCACACCTTGCTGGGCAGGTACATCGAGTTTTTTCTGCAGCCGTTCGATGGCCACCCGATGTTTTACTTCATCTTCGGCCAGCATCAGCAACACTTTCTTTATCCCTTCAACCGGGGCGTTCTCCGCCATTTTGCGGTAGAGTGCCTCGGCATCTTTTTCCATCTGAATTGAGAACTCGAACAGATCCATACCTGCCTCCTATAAAAGTGGATAGTAGCTGTGGGTTAATAACGGCCGTAATCTATAATCATCAGGCTCTTACCACAAGCAAAAAGTACGTTTTAAGCGCATTGCTCTCAGCAGATGGGTTCGAACCGATCAGAATTGAGCAGGTCGATTGCCCCAAAATCGTAGGGAGAGATATCGTAGGCGCCGATTTCGCCAAGCTTGACGAACCTGCATTCGTCGTGTTCCTGGAGAGAAATATCCCGCGGAATGATGGTACCCGATACGGGGATGAATTCAGCTTTAAGATCTTTGTATTCGTACAGATAGCCGGGATAGACCCGGGCCAACATGATCGGGGCGTCGAGTTCTTCTTTAATCTCACGGACCAGCGCCTCCTCGACCGATTCGCCCCGTTCGATTTTGCCGCCCGGAAACTCCCACAGCCCGCCATAGCGTTTGGACTGGTTGCGCTTGGCGATCAATATCCTGCAGCTGTCGCTGAACAGCAACCCCATCACCACCCTGGTCATCTCATGCGTCCCCTGCAGTTGACAGCTAGCCGAGTTCCTGCTCGGTTCTGCTGATGATTTCCTCCTGGTGGTCTCTGTCCAGATCAACGAAATAGTCGCTGTAACCGGCTACCCTGACCAGCAGATTACGATAGTCGTCCGGATGATCCTGCGCCAGTTTCAGGGTTTTGGTGTCGATCACGTTGAACTGGACATGATGCCCGCCTAAGCTGAAGTAAGTGCGCACCAGGCTGCACAATTTATCCAGGTCCTGCTCCGACTCGAGCACCGAGGGCAAAAAGCGCTGGTTGAGCAGGGTGCCGCCCGATTTGATCTGATCCATTTTGCTTAGCGATTTTATTACTGCCGTTGGCCCGTTGCGATCGCAGCCCTGGGACGGCGATGTACCGTCCGACATCGGTAGATAGGCGAATCTGCCGTTGGGAGTGGCGCCGAGCATTTTGCCAAAATAGACGTGGCAGGTGGTGGATAACATGTTGAGGTGGTAGACCGTGCCCTTGGTGTTGGCCTTGCCGTCGATGGCGGCGTAAAGCGAATCGTAGACCCGGCGCATGAGGGCGTCGGCCCGTTCGTCGTCGTTGCCGAAAAAGGGCGTTTTGTTCCACAGGGTCTGGCGCAGCTTCTCGGCCCCG
>JABDQA010000108.1 GCA_013042475.1 Desulfofustis sp. | reverse complement strand
AATGGTGCCGAGACCAGGAATCGAACCAGGGACACACGGATTTTCAGTCCGTTGCTCTACCGACTGAGCTATCTCGGCACCTTAAAAGCTTACCTTGAAAAATTGTCTTTTTACCCACAATACCAATAATTCAAGGCAATCCAGAGGTGCTCTATTTAAAAACTATCGCTGCCGGTGTCAACGATTTTCCGGGCGGACTGAGGGCTACTCCTTCTTGTCCTGGTCATGTATCGACAGGCCGCCGAGGTCGAGATCGAAGTCAAGCTCTTCGTCCATGTCGAGGCTGAGCGTCTGCCCTTCCTTCTTCGATTCCGCTGCGACTCCTGCGGCTCCTACGGCTGCTGCGGCAGTGGTCGCTTCCTTGCCGAACTCCTCGGCCAGGTCGCCGAAGTCGAGATCGATTTCGGATTCAGCCGGCTGCCCCTCCGGTGGTGCCTCTGATACGGTTTCTTCTTTCTCCGGCGGCGACAGGTCGGAGATGTCGGACAGTTCGTCCGGCATCTTGAGGTTCGGGGTTTCTTCCGGCTCTTCATCGGAGAAGGCCTGCTCCATCTCCATCTCATCGAGCTCGCCAAGTTCAAGCGCCGCTTCCTCCTCGGTGCCCTCTTCGGAGAATGATTCTATCTCGCTGAGATTGTCGTTGAGCTGGCCCAGGGCCGACGTCTCGAGCCCTTCATCCTCCATTTCGAGCTGCACTTCGGTGGTGCCGCCCTCTTCCTCGTCGAGCAGGATGTCGAGATCGGGATCGGATATTTCGAGATCCGCTTCTTCGATTTCTACTTCCTCTTGGGGAATTTCCATTTCGCCAACTTCTTCTTCATCGGGGACGAGTTTGAGAAACACCGGCGTGGCCACGTTCAGCACGCTGCCCTGGAACTGACTTGAGACATCAGCAATATTCTTTCGGCATTTCAGACACTTGTCAACATTATCAAATGAGATGTAACCACATTTAGGACAACGCATATATAGACCCTCTTCGTAGATGCAAAAGAATGGATAAGCTCCCGAACGGACCTACCCCCTGAATCGCCATTTGTGCCGATTATCCCACATTTTTTCACAAAAAATCAAGCAATAATCATTATTTCGGAGATTATTCAGTGAGATTTCACCAGTCAACTTGCTTGCTAGACAAGGGGGTTAGGACCAGTCCATGCCGATATCGCAGGCGGGGGCGGAATGTGTCAGGGCGCCAATGGAAATGATATCCACCCCGGTCTTGGCCACCTCCTCGAGGTTGGCCAGCACGATGCCGCCGGAGGCCTCGACCAGGGCTCTGCCGTCGATGAGTTTAACCGCCTCACGCAGCATGGCCGGGCTCATGTTGTCGAGCAGGATGATGTCGACCCCGCAGGCCAGGCACTCGCGCACCTGATCGAGCGTGTCGGTTTCAACCTCGATCTTGATGGTGTGCGGCACTCGCTCGCGCACCCGCTCCACCGCTTTCTCGATCGAGCCGCAGGCGGCGATATGGTTGTCCTTGATCAGGATGCCGTCGGTCAGGTTGAAGCGATGGTTGGCACCACCGCCGACCATAACCCCGTATTTCTCCAGCATCCTGAGCCCCGGCGTAGTCTTGCGGGTATCGCAGACGCGCACCTTGTAATCCCTGATCCGGTTGACGTACAGCGAGGTGAAGGTGGCAATGCCGGAGATGCGCTGCATTAGGTTCAAGGCGGTACGCTCCGCCTTGAGCAGGTCGATCACCGGCCCCTCTACGGTAAGCAAGACATCGCCCGTGATTACTGCGGTGCCGTCCTCCACGGGATCGATTACTACTATCTTCGGGTTTTGGGCCTTGAATACCCGGGCGGCGATGAGTTTGGCACCGGCAACGATAAAAGGCTCTCGGGCGACGATGTCGGCCCGGCCCATCTGGTCGGACGGGAAGATCGCCTCGCTGGTCAGATCGCCCCGGCCGATATCCTCCCTGAGGAACGATCGATAGAGCTTGTCTAGCAGGTTCTTGTCCATGGCTGCAGGTTTCCAGGTAATTATATCAGCCCCCGATCTTGTGCAGACGCTGTTCCGCTTCTTCGATCCGGGCGAGCCGCGCCTCGAGCTCTTCCTTCTTACCCTGTTCCTTGGCCACCACCGCCTCAGGGGCATTGGCCATGAATTTCTCGTTGCCGAGCTTACCGTGCACCTGCTTCAGGCTAGCCTCGGCCTTATCCCGGTCCCTGCCCAGCTTGGCCAGCTCGCTGTCCACATCGACCAGTCCCTTGAGCGGCACGAAGATCTCGATGTCGTTGAAAATGTAGGTCGCCGCGTCCTCGGGCTTGTCGCTGCTGTCGGTCACACTCATGCCGTTGAGCCTGGTCAGGTCTTTTATCGCCGGTGAGAACGAGTCGATGAGACTGGCGGTGTCGGCGTCGACGTTGGTAACAAAGGCATCGATTTTCTGCGACGGGTGGACGTCCGCCTCAGCCCTGATGTTTCTAATGCCGGTGATAACCCCCATGAGCAGCTCCATCTGGTTCTCGGCGGTCTCGTTGAGCCAGCCGTCCTGCCGCTCCGGGTATGGCTCGAGCATTAATACCTTGCGCTCGCCGGGCAGTACGCTCCAGATCTCCTCGGTGACAAAGGGGATGAGCGGGTGGATCAGCTTCAGTATGGTCTCCAGGACCAACAGCAGCACGCCCCGGGCCTGCTGCTTGACCGTTTCGTCGTCGCTGTAGAGATCGGCCTTGATCCACTCCAGGTACCAGTCACAGAACTCGTGCCAGATGAACTGGTAATTGGCCGAGGCTACTGTGTTGAAGTGGTATTCGTCGAGCCCGGTGCGCACCTCGTCGATGGTTCGGGCCGTGCGGCTCAAGATCCACTGGTGGACCAGCGGCAGCTCGGCCGGCGTATCCACCGCCTTTCTGACCTCGTCGTTGCAGTCGCCGACGTGCATTTGGGCGAAGCGGGCCGCATTCCAGATCTTGTTGATGAAAAAGCGGTAGCCCTCGATTCGGTCCTCGTCGAGCCTGATCTCCCTGCCTTGGGCGGCAAAGGCCGTGAGAGTATAGCGCACCGCATCGGTACCGTAATTACCCATGACCTCGAGGGGGTCGATGACGTTGCCGGTCGACTTGGACATCTTCTTGCCGTGCTTGTCGCGCACCAGGGCATGCAGGTAGACGTCGTGGAACGGCACCTCGCCCATGAAATGGATGCCCATCATCATCATGCGGGCCACCCAGAAGAAGAGGATGTCAAAGCTGGTGATCAGGATCGAGGTCGGGTAGAAGGTCTGCAGCTCACTGGTGTTCTCGGGCCAGCCCATGGTCGAGAAAGGCCACAGCGCCGAGGAGAACCAGGTGTCGAGCACGTCGGTCTCCTGGACCAGTTCGGTGGAGGTGCAGGCCGGGCAGAACTCGGGCTCGGTGGTCTCGACGATCAACTCGCCGCAGGTGATGCACGTCCAGGCCGGTATCCGGTGGCCCCACCAGATCTGCCGCGAGATGCACCAGTCGCGGATATTGTCCATCCAGCTGTAAAAAGTGTTGTACCAGGTCTTCGGGTAGATCTTGATGCGTTCGGAGCGCACCGCTTCCACCGAGGCGTCGGCCAGCGGCCTGACCTTGACGAACCACTGCAGCGAGGTGGTCGGCTCGACCACCGTCTTGCAACGATAGCACTGGCCAAGGGCGTGGTCGTAGTCCTCGATCTTGTCGAGAAAGCCCTGTGCCTCAAGATCTGCGACGATCCTCTTGCGGCACTCGTAGCGATCAAGCCCCTGGTAGACGCCGGCTTTGTCGTTCATCACCCCGTTGTCGTCCATGACCTTGCACATCTCGAGGTTGTGGCGCCGGCCGATCTCGTAGTCGTCCCGGTCGTGCGACGGGGTCACCTTCAGCGCCCCGGTGCCGAACTCTTTTTGCACAAAGGGATCGAAGACCACCGGGATGGTCCTGCCGGTGAGCGGCAGATCGATACCGACCCCCTTTAGGTGGGCGTAGCGCTCATCGTCGGGATGCACGGCCACGCCGGTGTCGCCGAGCATGGTCTCCGGCCGGGTGGTGGCCACCACCACGTGGCCCGAGCCGTCGGCAAACGGGTAGCGCAGATGGAAGAGCTTGCCCCGGTGCTCCTCGTGGTCGACCTCGTCGTCGGCCAGGGCGGTCAGACAGCGCGGGCACCAGTTGACGATGTAGTCACCCTTGTAGATCAGTCCTTCCTTGTAGAGCCGTACGAAGACTTCGCGTACCGCCCTGGACAGCCCCTCGTCCATGGTGAACCGCTCCCGGCTCCAGTCGCAGGAGCAGCCCAGCTTCTTGAGCTGGTTGATAATGGTGCCGCCCTTATCGGTGCGCCATTCCCAAACCCGTTCGATGAACTTCTCCCGGCCCAGGTCGTGGCGGCTCTTGCCCTCCTCGGCCAGCTGCCGCTCGACCACGTTCTGGGTGGCGATGCCGGCATGATCGGTACCGGGCACCCAGAGGGTGTTGTCGCCGCACATGCGGTGGTAGCGGGTCAGGATGTCCTGCAGGGTGTTGTTGAGGGCATGGCCGACATGCAGCACGCCGGTGACGTTGGGTGGCGGGATGACGATGGAAAAGGAGGGCCTACCGTCGTTCATGGCGGCCTCGAAACAGTGCTGCTCCTCCCAGGTCTTTAGCCACTTGTCCTCGACATCGCCGAATTCGTAGCTCTTGCTCAGTTCTTTTGGTGCGCTCATCTGCGGTAGGTGTTTCGCTATCTGGTTATTGTTGCATGCTTAATGGTCTGCAACTCACCCTCTGAACCGAGGGCGAAAGCGTAAAACTACAACCGCCCCCCCTGAAAATCAACCGTTTTTATTGGTACTGCAGCTTGTTCCGAACAGGCGGGGACAGATTTAATTAAAGCAGAGGGTACAGAATTAAGTTCTGTACCCTCTCTTCTCTGTCTCTTACCTCACGCTCCAGGGGCTCGGCATATACAGGTGCTCGTAGACGCTGATGGCGTAGTTGTCGGTCATACCGGCAATATAGTCGCAAACGTGGCGGTGGGCGGTCCTGTCGTCGGTCCAGTCTTTATCGCCCTCGGCGATGGTCCAGTCGTCGCCCGCCCTTTTGACCAGCCCATGTTCCAGGAAGTAGCCGTAAAGCTCGGTGATGATGCGCTGGGCCTTCTCGAACTCCCGATGCACCAGCAGGTTGCGGTAGACGTTGTCGTAGAGAAAGCTGCGCAGTTCGCCGATCGCTGCCAGCATCGGCTCGCTGATGTGGAGGTTGCCGTCGCCCTCGCTCAGGGTCTCGACGATGATGTCGCGCACCATGGAGCCGATGCGTCGGGCATGGCTGGAGCCGACTACCTTAACGATCGGGGCCGGGACGTCGCTGTCCGCGAGCAGTCCGGCCCGCATGGCGTCGTCCAGGTCGTGGTTCACGTAGGCGACTATGTCAGCCAGCCGGACCACCTGGCCCTCCAGGGTTTCGGCCACCCCGTGTCCGGTGCGCGGCAGGATTTCGTCACGTCCCTTGGAGTGGCAGACGATGCCGTTTCTGACCTCCCAGGTCAGGTTCAGGCCTCGCCCTTTCTTCTCGAGGTGATCGACCACCCGCAGGCTGTGCAGGTAATGTTTAAAGCCGTCCGGGTGGAGTTCGTTCAGGGTCGCCTCGCCGGCATGGCCGAATGGGGTATGGCCCAGATCGTGGCCCAGGGCGATGGCTTCGGTGAGCGGTTCGTTGAGGCAGAGTGCCGCCGAGATGGTGCGTGCTATCTGCGACACTTCGAGCACATGGGTGAGCCTTGTCCGATAGTGATCACCGGCCGGGGCCAGGAAAACTTGGGTCTTGTGCTTGAGCCGGCGGAAGGTCTTGGAGTGGATGATGCGGTCCCGGTCGCGCTGAAACGGCAGCCGGATGTCGCACATATCCTCGGGCTCCTCGATCCGACGCCCTTTGGAGGCGGAGTTGCGGGCGGCAAACGGCGAGAGGACCTCGGCCTCACGCTCCTCGAGCTGTTTTTTTATGGACCTGCCGATTACCGGAACGAATGCCATCGATTACGCCTATGATTGCGGGTGCATGGGGGCAGAATTAAATTCTGTTCCCGCAGTTTAAAGCGGGGGTTCGTATGGGTACTCACTTGGCTTTACCACACTGGCTATTTTGTGCAAGGTTGAAACATAGAGGTAAAACTGCTATGAAATTGTTCAGGAACTGAGTGTGACCTTGCCACCGATTGGACCAGAACACGATGAGCTCCCAAAAACGATCACCACTGCTGATCTCGCTTCTCAAGGCCCCGTTTTACTTTGGCTTCCTCTACCTGCTCCATTTCCTCGGCCAAAGCGGTTTTGCTCAGATCAACAACTTCGCCCTGTCGATGGGCTTTCCCGCCATCGCCGTCAAGGTCTCGGGCTACGTCCTCTATGCGCTGTTCTTCTTTATCTGCGCGATCGTACTGGTAAATCTTTTCTCACGCAATGACTAAGCCGGCCCCCCTTTCCAGGGATGAAAAGAGCTGGGTCCTCTACGATGCCGCCAATTCGGCCTTCGTGCTGGTGATGATCACGGCGATCATGCCGATCTATTTCCAGGATGTGGCGGCTCAAGGGATGGAGGATGTGGTGGCCACCTCGAACTGGGCCTTCGCCAACTCCACCGCTTCGCTGATACTCGCCCTGCTGGCTCCGGTGCTGGGCACCATGGCAGACTACAAGGACCGAAAGAAGCCATTCTTTCTCTTTTTTCTGTTTACCGGCCTGGTTTTTACCGTGGCGCTTACCATGCCGCTCGAAGGCAGGTGGCTGCTGTGTCTGCTGCTGTTCATCGGGGCCCGGGTAGGCTGGGCCGGGGCCAACCTGTTCTACGACGCCTTCCTGGTCGACGTCGCCCCCCCGGATAGGATGGACAACATCTCGGCCAAAGGGTTTGGCTTCGGCTATATCGGCAGCGTCATCCCGTTTATCGCGGTGATCGGCCTGATTCTCAGCGGCGGACTAACCGGCGGCCTGCCAGTGGGACAGACCAAGATGGGCTTCATCGTCGTGGCGCTCTGGTGGTTCTTCCTGTCGCTGCCGGCGATTAAAAACCTGAACCAGCACTATTACGTACCACCATCGCCAAATCCTCTTGCCGACGGCTTCGTCCGGCTGTGGACCACCTTCAAGAACATCCGCACGCACCGCTCTGTGTTTCTTTTTTTGGCCGCCTACTTCTTCTACATCGACGGGGTCGGTACAATCATCACCATGGCCACCGCCTACGGCCGGGAACTGGGATTCGGCATCGCCATGCTGATCACCGTGCTGCTGGTCATCCAGATCGTCGCCTTTCCCTGTACCCTGCTGTATGGACGGATGGCCGCCCGGTTCAAGACCAGAAGCCTGCTGATGATGGGCATCGTCATCTACTGCCTGATCACCTTCCTGGCCTTTCTGCTGCCCTTTATCGAGGGGCATCTGGCCAGGCATACTCTGTTCTGGACCATCGCCCTGCTGGTCGCCTCCTCCATGGGCGGCATCCAGGCCCTGAGCAGATCCTACTTCTCAAAGCTGATCCCGCCTGAAAACAGCGCCGAATTCTTCGGCTTCTACAACGTTTCGGGAAAATTCGCCGCCATCGCCGGACCGGCGCTGCTGGGCATCGTCGGCCGGATGACAGGGGACACCCGGTGGGGCGTGCTGTCGATCCTGGTTCTGTTCATGATCGGCGCCTGGCTGCTGATGAAGGTGAAGGATTAATTATTCCGTCCACCCCTCCGCCAATGACTGATAAACTCGCCCGCCGCCATGGGCTGGGCGCCATTTTTGAGATTTGCTTCGGCGATCCTGAAAGCGATCGACCACTGGTCGATCAGAGTCTTCCAGGCATAGAAAATAGAGTTCTGCGGGTCGTAGATGTGGGTGGCCTCGGAGGTCAGGCCGTTGAGCTCAATCACCTTCAGATTGCGCCCTGCTTTCAGATCCTCCTCTGAAGGCGTCTTAAGGTCGAAACGGCCGAAGTAGAAGCCGTCGTAATTCTTGATGATCTGTTCAATCCCTTTGAGCAGTTCGGCAGTGATCAGATCGGCGCCGTTGAGAAAGAGCGCCCCCAGACAGTGGGTGCCGACCTGGCCGAGCTGCCTGGTCTCCCCTACAGGCACGATATCGAGCAGCTGGAGTTCGAGGTGCTTGAAAAACATCGGTGCCAGGCAGAGCGCCCGGTCGTCTTTGAGGATCAGCTCTTCGAGGGTCGAATTGCCGTCGCCCTCGACCTGCAGAAGGGTCTTGCGGTTGATCGAAAAAATCTGTCCCCGAGGCTGATCCGGTAATCGGTAGTAGAACACTCCGAACTCTTCGCCCGGGATGTACTCCATCATCAGGTAGTCGCGTTCCGTCTCTTCGAGCCACTCGCGGGCATCATCAAGGTTCCCGCAGATCTCCACACCCTGGCCGCGCTGGCCGACATCGGGTTTGAGCACCACGGGAAAATCGATGGTGCGAGCAGCCATGAAGGTCTTGAGCAGCTCCACCCTTCTCTGCAGCTCGGTGGCCCCGGCGACCAGCTGCCAGCGGCCGACGTAACTCTGGTCGAGTCCTTTAAGGATGCCCGACTTGGACTCGCCGATGAAGCCGCTGTCAGGCTTAATGGCCGGGTTGGTGATGGTGAACAGGGTCGGGTTGCGGAACTTGAAGGTGCCGGCGTAGATCACATAGAAAAAGGTCACCACGTTGGTCACGTAATAGGGCCAGAACTCCCAGTTCGACAGCCGGCGCCAGCGGCTCAGCATCAGTTTGCGGCCGCGCCAGGTGAAGAGCGGTACGATGAGCCTGGTGATCCCGAAGATCAGGGTCATGAGCCCCAGGAATACCCACAGGGCCCAGCCGCTGTAGACATCGATGTAGCCCACCACCTTCTTGCCGATAAGCATGGCCGAAAGCACCAGGATGGGGGTCCAGACCAGCACCGCCAGGCCGAAAACGACGAGCAACTTGACTAGGTTGACCCGCACCAGCCCAGCGGCGAGGAAGGTAGCTGTGCGGGTGCCGGGCATAAAGCGGCTCATGAAGATCAGCACCAGCCCCCGCTTCTCGAACAGAATCCTGCACTGCTGCACCCGCTGTTCGGTGACCACCCATTTCAAGGGCCGGTATTTCAGGGCCTGGAGACCGATCAGGTAGCCGGTCATATAGAGCAGGATATCGCCGATATAGATGCCCATTGCGCTGGCAACCACCGCCTCGACCGGACTGATGATTGCCCGGGCGGACAGCAGCCCGGCGGCGATGCAAGCCAGGTCCTCGCTGATGAAGGTGGCCGAAGCGATGATGATAAGCAGGGTCAGGCGGCTCGACGACTCGGCTGCGTAGTTTTCGAAGCCGGTGAGCAGCGATTCCACGGTGGATTGGCTGGAACACCAGCCCGCTTCGGGCAGGGCGATCAGCACTAAAGCGATAATACAAAACGTTCTACGAGTCACGGCTCAAGGTGGTGAGGGTGGCGGGTTGAATTGCCCTGTTTTCGTAGACTGAGCGGTAGGAGAAACTGATCTGCTGAGGCTCCACCGCGACCCGACTCTGACTGACAGTGCGCGCATCGGAGCGGACCATCAGCGGGGAATGGGCTGGGAATCTCTCGTCGTGGGCATTGTGAAAATCCTGGAGCCTGTCTAAGTAAGATTCATCTTCGGGCAGCACCTCGAGTCGAAATTTATCCTGCCGGTAGTAGGCTACCTCTTGGGACCGAAAACCCGAGCTGGCAAGCGGGCGGTCGATTTCGTTGCCGCTCTGGCGCACCAGGCTTATGCCGTCCCAGGTGTAGAGCAGCTTGCTCTCAGCATCGAACAGGAAAAGGTGAAATCCCGAGTAGCTGAGATGGTCCACCTGCTCTACCGCTTCAGCGGCTGCGGCAACAGCGGGCTGGCCTGCCAGCGACCTGAGCAACAGCCCCCGGCTCACTGGTTGCAGCGCCTTGAACGGGGCCTGGTAGTTGTTCAGCAGACAGCCGATAAGCCCCGCCCGATTGGCAAAAATCCAGGTACCACCGCCGTCCGGATCATGCGGGCTGAGGTAGACAAGACCATCCTGCTTCCTTGCTGCGGGAGGCTCGGCGACGCTTCTTCTGATCGATTCGTCACGGTTGAAAAAGACACCGTAGGCTCGCTCCGTGTGCCACCAGCTCAGGGTACACATCTCAACCGGTATTGTTACGTCGATAGGCGAGCGTTGACGGAGCGATGCCGAAATCGTTCGGCGTCGCCATATTGTTGATCGAATTCATGGTACCGATCAGGGCAAAGTGGTGCACCGTGTGGCTGAGCAGAAACTGCAATTCCCTGACAATGGTCGAGGAGGCCCACTGGTCGCCCGTGTCGCTGCCGGTATCCATTTTGACCTTGAGTTCGGTCCTGAGATCGGTGTCGAGTTGTGTCAGCAGGGTGCAGACCTGCTCAATTTTGGTGATGCCCGCCTCGGGGTTCTCCTCGATCTCGAGGTCACGCGTGCGTGCATCGTAATCGATGCGGGGTCCGTCCCCCTGTACGGCGGCCAGGCCGTGAAATAAACAGTCGTAGTGATCGAGGATATGGCGGAAATGCTGGCCCACTGACGAATTAAAACAGTGACCAATCTTTTCCGAATAATGGTCGCCGTTCATCTTGCCAATGAGATCGGCGCCCTGCATCAGGCAGCCGATGTTGTCGCTGACGACAACGGGTATCTTGCGCATGGTCTGCTCCTCGATCATGTAGTGCGCTCTTCGAAGGAAAAAGTGAGCTTGATAAGAAATACCGAAACCGGGATGTAGGCGGCCAGGGCAAGCGCCGCGATCTTAGGAAAGACGAGCTCCGGCTGGGACGAATAGACCAGTAGGTAGGCTGCCAGGGCCGGCACCTTGTCGAGATGAAACACTGAGAAAAGTGCTGGCACGAAGCGTCTCATCAGAGCCGGGTTGTCCTCGGTGCCCCCCTTGGTCGCCCCGTAGATCAGGTAGAGTGCCGCCGAAATGCCAACGATGAAGATCAGCACCCCCATCAGCAGCATTATTTCCAGCTGCGACTTGCTGCCGCTGGCCATGGTACTGTCCGAAGGAAACCAGAGCAACACCGGCAGAAACAAACTGACCAGGTAGAGCAGCACACCGAAGCCAAGCTTCTGCAGGTGCAGGCTGCCGAGTTCTTCGGTGGTGGTTGTTGTGCTGCCTTTGGGTTTATAGAGGTAGAGATAGGCAATCATCCCTATGAGAATCAGCGATACCAGGAAAAAGGGCCAGGATTCTCCTTCGGCGTTGACCGCGAAGGTAATCCTCTCGGATCCCGGCGGCAGCAGGAAGACGAGCCCGAAAAAAAGACCGCAGATCACTCCGAAGGTGATGAGCAGGGAGCTAATCAGCCTGGTCAGCCCAGACAGATAGCAGGCCCCTGAGACCACCGAGATGAAAAGCGCGATGACAATACGTACGACCATTTTATGTAGACCTTGTAAGTTCAGGTAGGGAACAGATTTAAACCTATCCCCGCATTTCTCATTTTATTTCCCCGCCACCCTCAGCTTTGATCCTGCACCAGTCGATGCAGATAAACAGCTGTCCGCTCGGCGCCTTCGCAGTCGATGGCCAGGGAGTCGCCGGGTCGTTCGTCGAGCAGCAGTAGGAGCTTTTCGATGAGAACCGGGCCCGAAACGGCTTCCTCTTCGACCACCTGCATGGCTGTGCCGACGGAGCGCTGCAGCCGCATTAGATGCTCCTGCTGTTCACGGTCGCGGGTCGCCCTGAGCACGACAAGGGCCGGCCTGTTCAGCGCCAGCACATCAATAATACTGTTGTACCCGCCGTAGATAATCGCAACCTTTGATTTTATCAATGAGCCGATGTAGCGGTCGCCGATGGGCTCCACCGTGCAACAGGACAGAAGGTTGAACAGCTCTTTCACTTCCCGGGAGCGACTCGGCTCAACATAGAAATGGCAGCGACCCCACTCTTCACCCATGGCGGTCAGCGCCTCGTATAAACTGGAGAGCAGTCCGGCCGTGTGGGGACCGAACCAGGGTATTGAAACCGTACAGCCGATTGTTTCAACGCCGTCACCATCTTCCTCGTAGAGATGGGCCAGTTCCCGCACCCGCGACACGTAGCCCATCTCGACCGGGGTGCGGCCAAAATGGCCGCCAATTCTCTTCATCGGCTCATCAGTCAGCACCCCGCTGTCCCCGTACCAGAGCACGTCCTGGTAGCAATCATGGAAGATCCCGGCGGTCTCGGAAGACCACACCGCCTTGTCCTCGCCGACGATAGCCCGCAGGCCCAGCAGCCAGCGGCAGTTGCCATCTCCGGACTGGTCGAGAGCCTGGCGCAATTCCTGCCGCTTGCCGAGAGGGTTGTGGTCGACCAGCAGGCAGCGGGGACGGAGCACCTTGACCATGTCGGCGATCATCTCGGCCCGCAGGTTGCCGAGCACCGACTTGTAGAATCCCGCCTCGCCGTCTCGGCCTTCAGATTTGCCCCCTGTGAGTATGGTCTGATAGGAGGGCAGCTTGATCCAGTCGAGCGAACCACGTCCGACCATCATCTGGGTCTTGGCGCTGCCGGTGATGAGAAGAATGCGCGATTCGGGGTAGAGACGCTTCAGGGCCAGCCCCACGGCAGTGGTTCGGCTTACATGACCCAGACCTCTGCCGTCATGGGCGTAGAGCAGGTAGTCGAGCCGCGTCGGAAAGTATTGATCAAGTGCCTTCGAATGATAATAGTCCTGCATAAAGTGTGGAAATTAGAGATTATCGCCAATATTTCCAGTAACCAATACCATTTAATTGCATTATAATCATCTGGTAGGAGAAAAATTGCGGCACTGTTATTTTAAAGTCTGGCAGCAGCGCGGAGACGGTATGAGTGAGGAACACCAGTACATTAGAAAATTTATCGACACGCTTGTTCTGGTTGTTTCATCGTTTGCCGGCGTACTCGTCTTCGTCAAGGGCTATACGCTGCTGTTTTTGCTTACCCTGGTACTTCAGTATGGCGCTTTCATCTCCTACGCGACCAGACTACGCGGGATCTCCATAAGGGATAAACCGGTCATCTTCAACTTCGGCTACCTGGTGGTGCTTTCGGCTTACCTTTTCAGCTGCTTCGTGTTCAAAGCACTCATTCTCCATTGATTTTCTGGACATTACCGGATAATTAGGAATTCCGAGCCGCTGACATTGCCACATTGTGCCAAAACAGTGTGCAAATTAATTTCATTGCGGTAGAGTAGGTGCGCCGATTTGGCCGTGCCACGATGCAAAGACTTCGCCGCCATTACTGTGAGAGGGGGCAAAGAGAATCATGCAAACAGATATGCCCGGAACTTTTTTTACCATCTCAAACCTATAACCAATTCCCATGCTGGTCAGTTTCTTCTGCGCACTCATCGGTTGTCTGATTACCGGCGTTCAAAGCGTACTCATCTACATCCAGGGAGAGGGGGTCTGCTTCAACGAAGGCTGTAAAATCGCCGATTCGCTGACCCTGGTCGATCCGCTTTATTTCAACCTCGCCGGTTTTTTCTTTTTCCTCATCGTCCTCATCGGGCTGAGCCGGGCCCGCAAAGGCTCCAGTCTCTGGCAGCGTTTCACCAGCCTGCTCCTGCTGGCCGGCCTGGCCGCCGAGGCGGTGCTCCTCTCCTTCCAGATCATCATCATCCAGGCGATCTGCTCCTACTGCTTGATAATTATGGCGCTCATCGTGCTGGCCAATATGTGCATGGGCCTCAAGCAGATGTTCAAGGGCATGGTCATTTTCTCGGCCGTGCTGATCGCCAGCTTCAGCCTCGATTATCGCGGCGGCGCAGTGACCTCGAAACCACTGGAACAGGGTACCATGGCCCGCTATCAGCCGGAGAACTCAAGTAAACGCTTGTTGCTGTTTATCTCGTCGAGCTGCACCCACTGCCAGTCGGTTCTTGACAGCCTGAAAGACAATCCTGGCTGCGCCGTCGACTTCAACCCGGTGGACCGCTATGATAATTTTTCGTTCCCCGACGCCGAACCGGTAGCCGGCTACAAGCCCAGGATCAACCTGCATTATCTGAAGAAGCTGGGGATCTTGGAGGTGCCAGTGCTGCTCGACCGCCAGGAGACTTCGATGTTAGTGATCCGCGGGGGAGAAGCGATTAAGGCCTATATCGATCAGCAATGCGGTCCCAGACTGCCGCAGCCTCCAGCCCCAGCTCTCCAGCAGAGTGCCGAGCAGATGTCGAGCATGTCAACGAGTAGCTACGCGCTACCGCTGCCCGGCGAAGAAGATGGGTGTGCTATCGAGGAGGATTGCGAGGATCCTCTGGGACAAAGTTCCCTGCAACAGCAGTAAAAATTGTCTTTTTATCCAATCTTATCGTTGCAAGCAGAATTTTATCCTCGACATATCACCTATATGTCTGCGGCAAAATGTATACTTGCTCCTAAATCTTGAATAAATATCCTAATATTTCATCGGTGGGAAATTTCCAGTTACTCATTGATCTTGAATCCAAGACCCTGATTTTGTTTAGGGGAGGACTGCTTTGGAGCTTTGAAACCCACACGATTGTTCAGGAAATGATGAGTCCGGGTTTGTCGTCGTGGCTCAGCACTTCGCCGACAAGCGCCGCAGCCGGGGTGGGAACCTGCGACAACTCCTGGACCAGCTCGCTGGCCTGGTCGGCCGGCAGCGCCACCAACAGCCCGCCGCTGGTCTGCGGATCAAGTATTATCTGTTTCTGGGTGGCGGAAAACGATTTTTCGTATTTCACGTACTCACCGATCAGTTTTTCATTGTACCTATTGACCCCGGTGGTCATGCCCCGGTCATACATGGCCAGTGCCTCATCAAACAGCGGCAGATCGTCCATCCTGATCTGCAGCCGGGAATCCGACCCCTTGGCCATCTCCAGCGCGTGTCCCCCGAGTCCGAAGCCGGTCACATCGGTGACCGCGTGGATCTCATAATTCTTCATGACCTTGGCCGCCTCCCCGTTCAGATGAATCAGGGCTTCGACGCATTGCTGCATGGCTGAGTCGCTGACCCAGCGCTTGAGGTTGGCATTGAACAGCACGCCGCTACCCAGTGGCTTGGTCAGCACCAGGGCGTCACCTCGGCGTGCCCCCGTGTTGGTCCAGAATTTGTCGGGATGGACCAAGCCGATCACCGACAGCCCGAATTTGGGTTCATCGTCCTCCACCGAGTGACCGCCGGCCAGGACGGCACCGGCCTCGGTGATCTTGTTCAGGGCGCCGGCGATGATCTGCTCGAGATCTTCGTGGGGTAGAATCTTGGAAGGAAAGCAGAGGAGGTTGAGGCAGACTTTGGGCTCCCCGCCCATGGCATAAACGTCGCTGATAGCATTGGCCGCGGCAATCTGACCAAAGATATACGGATCGTTCACCGGCGGGGTGATGAAATCGGCGGTAGTCACCAGGGCCAGCTCATCGCTGATCCGATAAATCCCCGCATCATCGCTGGTATTGTATCCTACCAGCAGATTCTCATCCTTCGACTGGGGAAGATTGTCCAAAAGTATACCGAGCCCGACCGGGTCGACTTTGGCCGCTCAGCCGCAGGTCTTTGACAGATTCTGCAGGGTCGGTTTGCGAAAGTATTTTAAAATGGACATGGTTGTCATTTACAGGGGGACACCATACTTATAGTGGCCCAAGTTGAATGAGTTCCCGTTTTTTTAAGTGGAACTAATTTTATTTCGTAACCTGGTTTGCCTAGGGACACGATAAGTGTTTTGTCCCCACTCCTCGCATTTCTCTGTCTACGTGCGCCGGAGACAATAAGTATTGTGACCCCTGGCGCAATGTTTGGTCAAATATCATTTTCCTATGGATCGGGCCGCACGGATAACGTGGCCCTATATCATCACATCCCTCGCTGCTGGTGGGCTCGACTGCCCCGTGGTATAATGTGGCTACTCTGACCTGAAACTTCAATCTCCAGAGGAGAATTCCATGGAACGCAGTGTAGCCAGAATCATCTCGGCCAGCCCCGTAATAGAAGGGGCCGGTGTACACCTGAACCGGGTCTTCGGGTTCAGCGAGGTCGAACTCTTCGACCCCTTCCTGCTGCTCGATGACTTCCGCTCCGACACCCCCGCCCACTATTTGAAGGGATTCCCCTGGCACCCGCACCGGGGCATCGAGACCATTACTTACGTGCTCAAGGGCAATGTCGAACACGGCGACAGTCTGGGCAACAGCGGCGTCATCTCGTCAGGCGATGTCCAATGGATGACCGCCGGAAGCGGAATTGTCCACCAGGAAATGCCCAAGGGAGACGATCAAGGGGCCATGCACGGCTTTCAACTCTGGGCCAATCTGCCGGCCCGGCACAAGATGACTGCGCCGCGCTACCAGGAAATCACCGCTGCCCAGATACCTGAAGTCAGTGTCGAAGGCGGCCGCGTAAAGGTTATCGCCGGCGAGCTGGGCGCCGCCCGGGGGCCGGTCAGCGATATCTTTACCGATCCCGAGTACCTCGATGTCAGTCTCCCGGCACACGGCTGCTTTCAACGCACGCTCCCCGCCGACCACACCGTTTTGCTCTACGCCATTGACGGCGGCGGCACCGCAGCCGCATCCACGCTGTCCAATCGACAGCTGCTGCTCTATGGGCCGGGCGACGAAGTTCTAGTCAGGGCCGGGCCGGAGGGAATACGCTTTCTGTTATTGTCCGGAAAACCGCTGCACGAGCCCATCGCCTGGCGCGGCCCGGTTGTCATGAATACGCAGGAGGAGCTGGAGACGGCGTTTCGCGAGTACCGGGAAGGGACCTTTATTAAATAATCCCTATGTAGTCATAGGGTAGAATTGGGAATCTGCAGCGCGGCGCAATAGCCGGCGTCAAAGGCTGCATTCCACTGCATGTCTGTGCCCTCTGTTTATTGGAATAACGATAATGGGTGCGTCCGGTCGGGGGGGACGACCTGCCTTGAGAAAGTTGGATTTATACCTCAAACCGGCACCGAACGCACACGATTATGCAGAGTCGCAGAAGGGAGGGGCGTCACGATATCCGTGTTACGAGGGGACAGAATTGAGCGTAGGACTACCTGTTGTTCAGCGACCGGAGGTATTGGAGGATGATGTTTTCCCTGCCGCTCAGCACCGGTGTTTTGCCCCGTTTTTTCAGCTGATAGTCATACATCGGATCATAGTAGTGGCGCAGCAGCAGCCTGATCCAATGCTTGTGGGCCTTGGGGTCGCCGTTTGCTTTCTGGTGGTAGCAGCCCGACTCGAGCAGCGCCCTCACCTCTTCGTACCTGGAAGCACCGAGCCGCTTGGCGATGCGACTGAGGCTGCGGTTCATTTCCTCGAACCAGTGCCACATGCGCTGAGTTGGGTCCGCCTTGCCGGTCAGATCGCCGCGACGATTCTGGGCCTCGATCACGTATTCCTGATAGATGTTTTCGACCCGCTCCTCGAAGTCGATTTCCAACACCACCAGGTCTCCGGACAGGAAAAACTCAGAGAGTTCTTTGGGCAGGTAACGACTGCCCACGTGTCGCCCCTCGTCTTCGAGCAGCAGATGGGAATGGTCCCCACGGCAGTGTTTAATGAGGGCGGCGGATAATCGATTTTCAAAATCTGCCTGACCGGGCTGGGGGGTGGTGAAACGGCCGAAGGTGGAGCCGCGATGATTGGCCAGGGCCTCGAGATCGATGGAGTTGGCCAGGGAATTCAGCAGCCGGGTTTTCCCGGAACCGGTCCGTCCGCCGAGCAGCACCGGCTTGCTGGCGATGGTTGCGGGCTCGAGCCGGCTCAGCATGTAGGTGCGCATGGCCTTATAGCCTCCCTCGATCCGGCTCACCTGGGTACCGCTCTGTTGATAGATCCAGCGGGCCGCGGTCTCCGATCTCATACCGCCCCGGGCGCAGTAGACAACCGCATCCGGGTAACGCTGCAGGTAGGCGCACCAAATCTCGCTGAGCATGTGTTGCTTGGACTCGTCGACCAGGTTGTTGGCCACCCTGAAAGCCTCTTCCTTGCCCTTGTTGCGATAGGTAACACCGACCTGGTGGCGTTCATCGTCGTCGAGCAGCGCGATGTTTACCGCGGATGGCACTGAGCCGGCCTTAAATTCAACCGGCGAGCGGACATCGATCATCGGCGTCTGGTCGACGATGATTTCTTCATATGCTGCTGTCTGTTGATCCGAATACATAAGGGGGACAATCATCTCACCTTTATTTGACCGCTACACTTCAGACATATCACGAGGCTCTCTTCAAGGTCAAATAATGAAAGCCGATAACAATATTTAATCGAAACCTAAAATTGATACGGTAGTTTTTCGCCTTGCGATAAATAGAATTTGATGGAAATGTTTTCTCTACATGAAAAGCTGTCCCGCTTCGGGTATAGTTACTGGAAATTTATCTGCACTGCGATCAACGCATCATACGATTAACCACAACAATGGAGGTGTATTATGGCCACAACAACAGAAAATTTGTCTGAAGCATTTGCCGGTGAGAGCCAAGCGTTCCAAAAATACAGCGCCTTTGCCAAGAAGGCTCAGAAGGAAGGGTTCTCCAATATCGCCAAGCTCTTCGCCACCACGGCGCAGGCAGAGAAAATCCATGCTGAGGGCCACCTGAGGGCGCTCGAAGCGATTGCTTCCACTGCCGACAACCTGCAGGCCGCCATCAACGGCGAAACCTACGAATATACGGAGATGTACCCGCCGATGGCAGATCTCGCCGCCGAGGAGGGACATAAGGCCAAGACCATGTTCCGCTTCGCCCTGGATGCCGAAAAAGTCCACGCCGAAATTTATACGAAGGCGCTTGAGGCGGTTCAGAAAGGTGTCGATCTGGATGTGAGCGAATTCTACCTCTGCCCGATCTGCGGCTACATCGAGTTGGGCCAGCCCACCGAGAATTGTCCGGTCTGCCAGGCTCTGCCTAAAGTTTTTACTACGGTCGCGTAATTCACTTTATTGGTTTCACGATGTATCGGGGAATTTTCCCCGATACATCGCTCTGTCGTCATTACCTTCCTGGAAAGATCACCAGATCCTCTGCTTTCAATGATCTTTTCAGATCAGTGTTATCCTCCCCATGTCTTCCTGTAAAGATGAACATCTCCAGCTCACCCTGCACGGAGATTTGGCAGATCTGCTGCTGAGACAGTACCGCCAGAATACGGAAATTCGCTACCCGTTGTCGCGACGCGCCTCGATCAAAGACATCCTCGAGGCAATGGGCATTCCGCACACCGAAATCGGGGGTATCCAAAAGGCAGCGCAACAGCTCGATTTTAGCTATCTGCCCGAACCTGGCGAGAAACTAAATATTTACCCAGTTCCCGCAGGCCCGGCAGCCCTGCAGCCGAGTGTGCTGCGTCCAGATCCGCCGACCGAGATTCGCTTTCTGGTCGATATCAACGTCGCCCGGCTGGCTGTCCTGCTCCGCATGGCGGGCTTCGACACCGTTTCCTTACGCGAGGAGGAAAATGTTCCTGGCAAAAGGGAAGTCGCACAGCAAAGCAGATGTTCGGGTCGCATTATTCTGAGCCGCGACAAGGAGCTGCTGAAACACCGGGAAGTCGCCTTCGGCAGATTGGTCCGAACCCAAGACCCGACAGCACAACTGTATGAGATAGTTGATCTTTACGGCCTTCGCTCCAACCTCGAGCCGTTCAGCCGCTGCCTCAGGTGCAACGGCCTGCTCATAGCGGTGCACAAGCAGCGCGTGATGGATCAACTCGAACCTTTGACCAAAAAGTATTATTATAATTTTATGAAGTGCGGGTCCTGCTCCCAGGTTTACTGGAAAGGTTCGCACCACGAAAAAATGATCGCGCTCCTCAAACCGATCATGGCATAGCCTGGTTGTTAGTTTTTATCCGGCTACTGATCAGAAAAATGACCACAGAGAAACCGACATCGCCAAGAATCGAGTCCATCGGCTGGGGAAAAATGCGGATCGAGTCACTGGGCAGCGGCAAGGACTTCAAGCTGTGGCCAGGCGGCGGCAAACCATGGGACTGGAATGAGACGGGCACGGCCCACTCTCCCGGCATTCAGGTTGGAGACGTCGAGGAACTGGTGACCCGCGGTTGCAGCACCGTAATCCTGGCCCGTGGCGTTTTTTCGCGGCTCAAAGTGACCGACGAGGCGATGGACTACCTGGAGAGCCATGGTGTCGAAACCATCGTCACCGACACCAAGCGCGCGGTTCAGATGTACAACGACTGCATCGATCGGGATATCCCCGTGGGCGGACTCTTTCACTCGACCTGCTGAGGTGGGTTTACGTGGTTCCTACCGGCCCAGCAGTCGAACGATCTCCAGCGCCGACACCACACCGACTGGCTTGCCTTCTCCGCGCGAGACCAGCAGATGGTTGACGCCGGCCTGGTGCATCACCTTCAGGGCCGACAGTACATCCTGCTCCTCGTCGAGCTGGGCACAGGCATTCTTGGTGCCCTCCGAGGAAATCAGCTCACATTTGGTCATGAACGAGCTGATTTTGGTATCCTGCAGGTCATGGTGATGAACGAGACTGTGCATGACATCGGTGATGGTCACCAGGCCGAACAAGACACCGCCTTCCTTGACCACCAGCGCCGAGCAATTGTTTTTTGCCATCAGCCTGATCGCCTCCCCGAGAGATTCCTCGAGCCCTATTTCAGGGTACCTGCGGATGACCGCCTCTTTGATAGTTCTTGTGCTTTTCATGACCGACCTCCGTTTGCAGTCATGTCCTCTGACCGGGGCAGAAGCGCTGCACCCGGCCGCTGACCCTGTCACGAAAAAAGAACCCAGCTGTCGCAAAGCTGTTTCGACAGCTTCCTTCTCCTTTAAGCCTATCAATTGTACAGATCAGTTACAAGGGGCAACGCCCGATCTTGTGCTCCATGTCTAAGGGTGCGCGGCCTTACCCGACAGCGTAATAGGTGTTTATATTTACTTGAAATACATCTACAATCGTTTATCGTTAGTGGTGTTTAGTGAAACCAACTTTTCCCCCTAATTGAGAAGCTTTCAGGATTGATAGAATGAAATTCTTGCTGAGTGGTCTAATCTTGTTTGTTTCCTGCCTGGCTTTGGCACAGACGAACTATGGTTCAGAGGACAAACCGGTGATCGTCGCTTCGACCACTCAGATCGCCGATTTTGCCCGCCAGGTCGCCGGTGACCGGGCCGTTATCAAATCGATCATGGCTCCCGGGGCGGACCCGCACACCTACCAGCCTACCCCCAACGACGTGCAGATCGTCCTGGGCGCCGATCTCTGCCTGGAAAACGGGCTTAACCTCGAAGGTAAAAGCTGGATGGCGACCCTGGCAAAGGACGCCGGCAAACCCATCGTCACCGTCACCGACGGCATCAATCTGTTGAGTATCGACGAGGGAGGGGAGCAGATTGCCGACCCCCACGCCTGGTTCTCTCCCAGAAACGCTGCCGTCTACGTGAACAACATCGTCAAAGCAATCAGGACTGTCGATCCGGCCAACAAAGAAGAGTACGAGTCGCGTGCTACCCTGTTTCTGCAGCAACTCCGGGTACTCGATTCCTGGATCCGGGAACAGATCAACAAGATCCCCGTGGAAAGAAGGATTCTGGTAACTACCCATGATGCCTTCAACTATTTCTGTAGGGAGTTCAAACTCAACGCCAACAACAATTTCCTCTCCATTGCCCCGGTGGGATGGTCCACCGGAGCTGAAGTCGGCGCCGGCATCACCCCGGAGCGACGCCGTAAAGTGGTGCAGTCGATCAAAGAATCGGGTGCCCCGGCCATTTTCGTAGAGACCACCATCAATCCCAAGCAGATCAGGGAAATAGCCAAGGAGACCGGCGTCAAGATAGGTGGTGAACTCTACTCCGATTCCATGGGTGCCGAGGGAAGTGCCGGAGAGACCTATATTGGAATGATGCGCGAAAATATGCTGCTGATCGTCAATGCCCTGAAATAATAGTATGCGTTTTCTGCTCTGCCTGGTTATCTGGATCGTCTTCGTCGGTGGCTTGTATGCCTACACCGAACAGCGCGACCGTGGGTTCGCCACCGAGAATGTAGTCGCCATAGTCGACGAAAAATCGCCTGTGCGTATCTCCATCGAGTTGACCCCGACCTTCTCGGTGGAGGATGATCCTTTCGCCCTGCAGACAGAGGAACTGAAAGCTCCTTTCGATATTCGCCTAAACGGTATGGCGGTGGATATTGCCAACCTGCCGATCACCAGAGGGCAGACATTGTTCATCCGCGATCTCGAGGTCGCCCTCAGTGATCACAACGAAATCTTCATAAAGGCCAGCCCGCCGGTGGCGGAGAGTCATCTGACCCACGGCATCCGCCTTCGCCTTCTGAGCAAGGATCTGGTACTGGCCGACCAGACCATCTGGAGCAGCGGCGGCGGCCTGGTTTCCGGCACCGTGCCTTTCGAGCTTCCCGTCATCCCGGAGATCGATCATGACCATTGATAATAATTATGTGATCGAAGTCGAACATTTGACAGTGAGCTACCACGCCAAACCGGCCCTGCTCGACATCAGCGTCAGGATTGAAAAGGATCAGCTGGTCGGGGTGATCGGTCCCAACGGGGCCGGCAAGTCTACTTTCATCAAGGCCATTCTGGGCTTTATAAAACCGGATGTGGGTACGGTCAGGATCAACGGCCGCAGCGCCCAGAAAACCAAAGGAGAGGTCGCCTATGTGCCCCAGCGTGGTGCGGTGGACTGGGATTTTCCAATCACTGTGGAGGAGGTGGCGCTGATGGGCCGCTACCAGCAGATCCCCTGGTATACATCGCCATCAGACGAGGACAGACAGGCCGCCCTGGAAGCCCTTAAAATGGTGAGGATGGAGGATTTTGCCCAGCGCCAGATAGGTGAGCTCTCAGGCGGACAGCAGCAGCGGGTATTTCTGGCTCGAGCTCTGGCCCAGGGAAGTGACATCCTGCTTCTCGATGAGCCTTTCGCTGGAGTCGACGCAGCAACCGAACGGGCCATTCTGGACGTGCTCGAACGGGCCAAACAAGCCGGCAAGACCTTGGTGGTAGTACACCACGACCTGTCCACGGCCGCCGAATACTTCGATCGGCTCATTCTGATAAAACAGCGGCTCTACGCCTATGGACCTCCCCGGCTGGTACTCCGTGAGGACCTGCTGAGCAAGGTCTACGAGGGAAGATTGAGAATTTTCAGCGAAGTCCTCAAAGGGGGGGAATCGTGATGTACGATCTTTTTATCGCCCCACTCACCGAGACTTATTTTCAGAAAGCGCTGATCGGCGGCTCGATTATCGCCGTGGTCGCGAGTGTGGTCGGCTGCCTGGTCGTTCTGCGTAGAATGGCCTTTCTGGGTGACGCCCTGAGCCACGCAATGATTGCCGGTGTGGCCGGCGGCTACCTGGTCATGAAGCTGCTCTTCAGCCTCGAGGCCCACGCCCCCGGTATGCTGCTCGGATCACTGATCGCCGCCATCACCACCGTCGCCCTGATAAGTTTCGTGTCCCGTATTTCCCGGGTCAAGGAGGACACTGCCATCGGCATCATGTACACCGGCATCTTCGCGCTCGGAGTAGTGGCGGTTTCCATTTTCAGGCACTATATCCACATCGACCTGATGCACTTCATCATGGGCGACATTCTCGGCGTCGCCGATACCGACCTCTGGGTCAGCGCCTTTGTAGCCGCGATCGTGCTGACCATACTGATTCTGTTTTTCAGGCATTTTCAGATCACCACCTTCGACCCCATCATGGCCGCCTCCATCGGGCTGCCGGTAATGTTTATAGACTATCTGTTGACCATCTGCGTATCGCTGGTGGTGGTCAGTGCGGTGAGCATGGTCGGCGTTATCCTGGTGGTCGGCCTGCTGATCACCCCGGCGGCCACAGCCTATTTGCTGTGCGACAGACTCGACAAGATGATGTGGCTGGCCGCCCTGTTCGGTGTCACCAGCGTGGTCGGCGGGCTTTACCTATGTGTCTGGCTCGATTCCGCCGGTGGCGGTGCAATCATGCTGTTCTGCACCCTGCAGTTCCTCGTCGTCCTGGCAGTGGCCCCGAAATATGGGTTAATGGCCCGCTGGCTGCGGCTGCGCAACCTGATTCCCCAACAACAGGTCGAAGACATCCTGACCACCATCCTACGCTACGAAAAACCGACTCCGATGAGTGTCATCCTTCAGTATGTGGAACAGGAGAAGGGAATTAAAAAGGCCTTAGGGTCGATGATCGGGGAAGGGCTGCTCAGCGAAGCTGAGAAGGGATATTCACTTACCGATGCCGGCCACCGGGAGGCCACCAAGGTGCTGAAAGCGCACCGCCTGTGGGAAACCTATCTCGAGTCGATCGGCACGCCGCAGGAAGAACTGCATCCCACCGCCCACCAACTCGAACACATCAGCGACAGGTCCACGGTCGACTACCTCGATGAGAAGCTCGGCAAACCCGCAACGGACCCCCATGGAAAGACGATACGCTGACCCCCAAACCCAAAATCCCTATTAGTCGTGAAAATACAGTTTGTGAAACTTCTCCGCCGACTGACGCAGCATCTCGACGTTGGTCACGTCGGTAGTCTGCTTGCATTTCATGGCATAGACCAGCATTTCGTGCAGGGCCGCCAGTTTCTTGGCGTAGTCTGGCGCGTCGAACTTGATTCGCTGGGTCAGGAAATACTGGGTGACGATGTGCTGTACTTCGTTGGCGTGGGTCTCTTTATTGGTCACCCAGCGCACCAGCTGATTGGCGTTTCCGCCCTTCTCCAGTTCGTTGATCTGGGTCATCGACTTCTCGATGGTTCCGGCGTGCTCCAGGATCAGGCTCATGCGCATTTCATCATCGTAGATGCCGCAGGGAATTTCACAATGGGCCAGGACGCTGCCGGTGGAAAATAGCAGTGCAGATAGCGACACGATAAGAACAGACAGTCGGTACTTCATGATATACTCCTTAGTGAGTTGATTTCAGTTAATATTACGGGGGATCCAGACAATCATAAACCTTCCATTTCCACCGCTAAAGCAACGATAGGACGCCGCCGATTATTGTCAACACGGACCACTTCCTCTCTACTCCCCTTTCCCTCCGCTTGCAAAATGATCATAATTATCGTTATATCCTCTAATGATTCACAGGCTGCCACTATTTTTCGACATCAAGCGCTATGCGCTGCATGACGGCCCCAACATAAGAACCACCGTTTTTTTCAAGGGCTGTCCACTGCGCTGCATCTGGTGTCACAACCCCGAGGGGATAAGCTGCGAAATAGAGGTGGTGACCGTACAGGAGCGCTGCATCGGCTGTCAGGAATGTGTCGACGGCTGCCCCGAGGAGGCGCTTCGATGGGACAGTGATGCCATCATTCGAAATGACCAGCGCTGTTCGCTCTGTTTGAACTGTGTGGAGATCTGCCCCACCCTGGCGCATGAAGCGGTTGGCTACCGGGCATCGACCGATGAGATCATCGGTGAAATTGTCAAGGATAGGCCATTTTTCGATCAGTCGGGAGGAGGGGTGACCTTTTCAGGAGGCGAGCCGCTGGCCCAAGCAGGACCCCTGATTGAACTTCTCAAGCGCTGCGGCGAGCTGGAGATGCACAGAAGCGTCGACACCAGCGGCCATGTCGAGACATCGACCCTGCTCGAAGTGGCGTCCCACACCGATCTGTTTCTGTTCGACCTGAAACACATGGACAGCAAACTCCACGAAAAGTTTACCGGTGTCGGCAACGAGCTGATTTTGGCGAACCTTAAAACTTTGAGCAAAAACGTCACCCGCGTCAGGATCAGATTCCCGCTGGTGGCCACAGTCAACGATTCGGAGGAAAACATCGAGGCGATGGGCAGGTTCCTCTCCGATCTGGGAACAATCGAGCACGTTGATCTGCTCGCCTATCACGATCTCGCCGGATCAAAATATAAAAAACTGGGTCAACCCGATCTCACCGACAAGGATTACAGCCTTGGATCGGAATCCATCAGTCGGACCAAACGGCTGCTGGAAGCCCATGGCCTGACAGTCCACCTCGAGAAGTGAACAGGAGTAGACCATGAATGAAAGGATAGCCCGTCTCCGCACGCTGAGTTTCGAGACCAGACCTTCGATTTCAGCCGAGCGGGCCCTGCTGGAAACCCAATTTTACCAGCAGGAGTATGGCAAACACTCGATACCCGTCCTCCGCGCCCTGTGCTTCAAATATCTCTGTGAGCACAAAACCATTTATATAGGCGACGACGAGCTGATCGTCGGTGAGCGCGGACCGGCACCCAAGGTGGTGCCGACCTTCCCTGAGCTCACCTGCCACTCGGAGGAGGATCTGAGGATCCTCAACGACCGGCCGATGACCGGCTATCGTGTCGCTGAAGCAGACATCGCCGCCTATCGGGACAAGGTGATTCCCTACTGGCAGGGCAGATCAATGCGGGAGCGGATCTTTTCGGAGGTACCCGAAGAATGGCGGGCGGCATACGAAGCAGGCCTCTACACCGAATTCATGGAACAGCGAGCGCCGGGTCATACAGCCCTGGACGGCACCATCTACGAACAGGGCATGGTCGATTTCCAGCGACGCATCCGCGAGCGTATTGTTGCTCTCGATTATCTCAACGACTCCGAAGCGTCGGACAAATACGAACAGCTCAAGGCCATGGAGATCGCCTGCGAGGCGGCCATCATTTTCGCCGAGCGCCACGCCGA
>JABDQA010000099.1 GCA_013042475.1 Desulfofustis sp. | reverse complement strand
TCGCATCTCCATCGTCCCCTGTAACACTGCCTGGCAAAATGCATCGGATGCAAGCCGTTAGATATTGCTGAATTTGTCCACTGGTCAGCACAGGCACGACAAGCGGAGATATGCACTCCTTCAAGTTGCGCTTCTTTATTAAGATCCGGTATCACTTGGTTTTCACATACCAGACTCACGGTGGCCCCCACGCAATGAATTACCGATTCTCTCATCAGGGTGCGATTCAAGGTTTTGTGTAAACCTGTGCACACCGCCTTATCTAAAGTTACACAGTGCGACGGCATCATCTGATAGTCAATTTATTGAAACGTTGCACTCGATACCCAAGCAAACAAATTTCCACCCTTCGCCTGATACACCGCCTTCTAGGTTCAATGACTGGATCGCTGTTATCGTCAGCCTGGCTCTTTATCTCGCCTTCCTTTTCTGGCTTCATGAAATGCTTTTTGGGGTGTCGCCGATGTAGATACCGCAGATGAGCAGGATGGCTTTGTTAATCGTGCCATTGCACCCCTCTGCACTTAAGGAAAATTGTATCGTTAAGTGGCGCTGATCAGACAAAAAGATGGTGGTGCAGCCAAGGGAGGAGCCACACCACCTGGTATAAGGGTGAAGTGATACATTAAGTGAGAATGTACCACAATGTGACTGTATCCTAAATTCTCTGGCAGCGCCATAAAAAAAAATTGGTGGTGCCGGTAAGCCCTTGTCTACGCCAAATGATTGAGTGGTGCCGGCAGGCCTTGCCGACACCACTCATGGTTGAGGAAAAACTGTTGCGACACGGTGAGTAAATAATACCTGCCCACCATTAGCGTTCCCTTGGATTCAGGTTTCAATTTCATTGGCAACACAGATTCCACCACTTTAGTGACCAGAAGAATGGTCGGAAACGAAGAACTGAAAGTCCGGAACCAAATAAATGAAGATTTGGAAACAGTAGAAACTTGATGTTGTTCTGATACATGAGATAATTAACAGAAGAGAAGTTGATTGTTATTCCGGACAAATTCAGTGTCCTTCTATGCGCTGGTCAACGGTAGTTAATTATTACCGTCACTCGGATCGATCAGGCCGGTCAGGAATACAGCATGAAAGCTGAGGACAAGAGCCAGGAATACAAACCGTTTCAATGGTTTTTTAGTAAGGAGGTAAGCGGCAGCACCTTATTGCTGCTTGCTGCCTTTAGCGCAGCAATTCTGGCCAACTCACGGTACCATGAGTTGTATGAGCACCTGCTCCATCTGCACATTTCTTTTTCTTTTGGTGCGTTCCATTACAGCAGTTCTCTTCAGCATTTCATCAATGATGGTTTGATGGCCCTGTTCTTTTTCACTGTCGGTCTTGAAATAAAAAGAGAAATCCTTGTTGGTGAACTCGCAACTCCGAAGATGGCGTTGCTGCCAATTGTTGCTGCGGTAGGCGGTATGATTATTCCCGGCCTCATTTATGTTGTTTTCAATTACGGTACACCAGGTATTACCGGGTGGGGTATTCCAGTGGCGACCGATATTGCATTTTCCCTCGGGGTAATTGCCATTTTAGGCCGCAATCTTCCGATCGGTTTAAGGATTTTTCTGTCTACTTTCGCAATTGCAGATGATCTGGGGGCGGTAATTATAATTGCGGTTTTTTACACGAAAAGTATCTCGATTAACTTTCTCGTCGCAGCCATAGTCTGTGCACTGATTCTGTTTGTCGCCAACTTGCTATATGTTCGCTTGATCGCTTTTTATGTCATCATGGGGGTGGTCACCTGGACCTGCGTTCTTGGGTCTGGCGTGCACGCAACCATAGCTGGTGTCGTGGTTGCCATGCTTGTCCCCGCCCGGGGCAAGTATGACATGGTCAGATTCATAAGTGTAGTCCGTCATATCATTAATAAAATGCATGCTAATCGGGAGATCGACGGTCAATGGTTTTCGATATTTATCAAACCCGAACATCTGAATAATGTTCAGGAGCTTGAAACCGCCTGTCATGATGTGGCCACACCTCTTCAGCGGATGGAACATGCCCTGCTTCCCAGTGTTATTTTTGGCATTATTCCCCTTTTTGCATTTTTTAACGCCGGATTGTCATTCGAGGACATGCCCATGACCAACGCTGTTCTAAATCCGGTTACTTTAGGCTGCTTCGTTGGACTGCTTATCGGCAAGCCAATAGGTATCGGTCTGGCATCTTACCTGGCGGTTCGCCTCGGGATCGCTACACTTCCCATAAACGTGAAGTGGAATCATATCATCGGAGCCGGGATGTTGGGGGGGATCGGATTTACCATGTCGCTGTTCATTGGCGGACTCTCCTTTACTGATCCGTACCTGCTCAACTGCTCAAAACTGGGGGTATTCTCTGGCTCAATCCTATCGGCCCTGGCTGGATTGGCATTCTTGGGTCTATTTGTCTACAGGGATCGCCGCATTTATGATGAGGCCTTACCTCCTGCCAACTGACATACAGCTTGCACAGCACTTTCCATTGAGACCTTTCGCATATTAAACACCAGGTGGTAGTGGGCGGGCTGATCGTAATCGGTGCGGCCAAAATATCTATAAAGATGGAGTCGGCGTTTACTCTGTTTGTCAACGACGACCTGGGCCTGTTTACGATTTAGATGATAGTGATCCATCATGAATCTTATTCGGTATTCAGTGTCTGCGACCATTAGGAAATGGTAGGAATTAGGGTATTCAGCAAGGATATACTGACCACCCCGACCGATGATTATCACATTATCCTGGGATGCAATTTGGGGTAATATTTTATAGAGCAATGAGATATAAAGGTTACCGTCAAAATAGTCAGGATCTGTCTCCATTGCGCTATCTATGTAGCCCCTCCGAAAAGGTCCGAGCTTGAAAAGCATCCTTTTGATGAATTTTTCACTACCCGTTTCCCTCGCGACGGAATCAACCCATTCAGGTGAAATGTTGGCTTCCTTGGCAATCAACTCGACAATTTCTTCATCAACCAACGTATAATCCAACCTGTCAGCCACTAAAGTTCCCAGAGTTTTACCTCCTGCACCGAACTGTCTGGCAATGGTGATAATGGACATTACAACTCTCTAGCTCCATTTCAGAATTGTGCGAGACATGAATAGATTTAACTTGAAGACCGTTTCCCAAAGACTGGGCTCATTCATCATGATGACCAATCAAAGAGATCGAATGGAGTAAATCGGATCGGCAGAACCGGTCATCACAACCATTAAAAAAAAATAAGATCATCTGAGGAAACCACAATTATATAGAGGTCCTGTTACCAAAAGGGGATACGCCTTAGTGAGGAAGATATACGACCAAGGAGCAAGGCCGCTCTGGGATACTAAAGTCTCGAATGATAATCAATTATAGACTGGCAGCTAATATGGTCATTGTCAAAATAAACCGTGAGATGCTAGATTGGCTCTGACGCAAGAGTAAAATTTGGGTAGACCCTGATAACAACATTTTATGGCAATTGAGCGTCAGGATGATGGCTCGCAAGACCATTTGATTATCAACTATAACAAGAGAACCATCAAGTTATGAAATACATAGTATTAAAAGCCAGAGAGATCGGTGAACTGAAGGCAAGACTGCTTACCGACAAAGCACCCGAGACCTGCGCGAAATTCTGGGAAGCCCTCCCACTGCAGGTCAGTTTATCCACCTGGGGAGATGAGTTGTATGGCACCATTCCAGTGGATATTGATGCGGAGAATCCTCGAGAGGAATTTGAAATTGGCGACATCGCCTATTGGCTGCAGGGTTCAGGTTTCTGCATTCTTTATGGCCGCACCCCGGCGAGTACCTCCGATAAACCCCGGTTGATTTCTCCTGGTAATCCCCTCGCCAAGATCGAAGGTGATGTCAGTGTGTTTGAAGGACTCAGGGGATTAAAGCTCACCGTGGAACGAGAGGAAGAGTAGCTCTTCCAACCTTTTTTCGATTTTTTCTGGAGCTGATCATTGGTCGACCGGTTCCCACCACTTTCATCCTGACAAACGGTAAAAGATATTGATATTATTTGTCTTTTACAATGCACTCTTGGCCCGGAAAAAAGGATGAGATTACCCTTTGGAAGGGAGAGGGGAACTGCCTGGGCTCAACAGTGGCAGTTCATCTGGAGAGATTACCGAATTGTTTCAGTCGACCATTCATGCCGGCTGACGCTGACCGGTCATCAGTGAGTCAGCGCGTTCTGCAGCAGCTCTGCGTACTTTTTCATCGTCGTCCTTTTCAGACATCTGTCGCAGCAGCTTGGCATCGTTTGAGTTCATGACGAACTTCATACGCACCTCGGGATCACTGTGAAGATACCTAGCAACAAACAGGTCTCTAAACTTCATCATTATACCCCCATAAATTGAGTTAAGGATTTCCATGTCTGTCCAACCATCCAGTCTGCCTCCATTCTGCAGAATGGCTGCCGAACCGGCCATGTGCATCCCCCCTGCCAATCACACCGGAAAATCGGTGTGGTTTCTTCTCAAAATTTCCGTTATAAAACCAGCCGAATCGACTATTTTCGTGCGATTCCGTTAAGTTAATCGAATAAGAATTAAGCGTGAGAGTACCTATTGAAATGCTGTTGGAGTCTACAGCACATGGAGCCGTAAAAACGAAACTGCAAGAGGTCATACCTTTCATCGCCATCTCCTATCTGCAGCCTGCGGCTGAGCATGCCCCTCAGACATAACCTAGAGTGCGAGAAAAGAGGTATTATCTTTATAATATAACGATTCGCCTCCCCCTGTAAATGTAACATCGTGGTGATAGCTTTATGATTCCAAAAATTTTGATTCTCGTGACTTTGATCGTTGCCGGATCCATATCAGCCTGCAGTTCGCCCTACGAGGAGGATATGGATCTGCTTTTCACCGATCAGAAACCAACTTTCGAGTTTTATTCGACAGGTGAACGTACCATCCATTACGTTGAAGTAGGGCATCAGAACAGCAGCCCTATTTTGTTTCTGCACGGCACCCCAGGATCATGGACCGCTTATGGCTCCTACCTTTCAGACACGCTCCTTGCCGGCAGCCTCAACATGGTCGCTGTGGACCGACCAGGTTTCGGCCAATCCGATTATGGCAATCTGGTGACGTCGCTTGCCGGGCAGGCCCAAATGCTCAAACCACTGGTTGATAGATTGAGCCAAGACTGCGGGATTGTGCTGGTCGGCCATTCACTGGGCGCTCCCCTTGCCGTCCGGATGGCCATGGATTACCCGAAAAAAATAGCAGCTCTGCTATTGGTAGCGCCGTCATTGGATCCTGAGCTTGAGAAACCCCGCTGGTACAATATTCTGGCTGACTATAAGCTTATGAGCTGGCTGCTCCCAACCGAACTGGAATTGGCCAATCTAGAGGTCATGGCGCTGCCTGATGAACTTACACAGATGGTACCGCTCTATAGTATGCTTGATTTACCCATCACAGTGATCCAAGGAGAAAATGATAAACTCGTGCATCCTGAGAATGCCGATTTTGCCGAGAAGATGGTGCCCCGTGGTTTAAGGGTGGTTCGGCTCGAGGATGCCGGTCACTTCGTGCTCTGGCAGCAACCCGAATTAATAAAGAAAGAAATTTTAAATCTTTACGAGGATCGTCTCGCAAAAGGATACTGTGTGGAGAGCGGCCAGAAATCATCTCTGGACAATCCTGGCCGACTTACACGGGGTTGAATGCACGCCCGATATTTGATAGAAAACTCTTAGAAACCATAGCCTGAAAGGATGACCGACATGGTGCCGGACACTATTGAATACAGACCCCAAACTCGGGGATTGATGAGCTGCATGGCCAATCTCCAGATGCTGGCCTTGGCTTTGCTGTTCCTCCTTTCTCCTTTGGGATCGGCTGCAGCAGATGATCCTCAGTTGGACAAGGCGATGCAGCACATGTTGGCGGTGATCAGCGGCTATGGCATGAAAGATACTGACGTGCTGCAGGCCATGGAAAGGGTGCCACGGCACGATTTTGTTCCGGATAAGAACAGGAGATACAGCTATCAAGACACGCCGCTGGCGATCGGCTACGGACAGACCATTTCGCAACCCTATATCGTCGCCGAAATGACCCGGCAACTGCAGCTTACTCCGACCTCCAAGGTGCTCGAGATCGGCACTGGTTCAGGTTACCAGGCGGCCGTGCTGGCTGAGCTCACCCCCAACGTCTATAGTATTGAAATAATTGAACCATTACTGGAGCGAGCCAGAAATGCACTTATAAAAAACGGCTACAGCACAATTCATCTTCGTCACGGTGATGGCTACTACGGCTGGCCCGATGCCGCCCCTTTTGACGGTATCATCGTCACCTGCGCCGCCGGAGAAATACCACCGCCACTGGTTGAGCAGCTTGCCGCAGGTGGCAGAATGCTGATACCGGTCGGCAAGAAATTCGGTACCCAGTATTTAATTCTGGTAACCAAAGATCAGGACGGTTCAGTCTCCAGCAAAAACTTGATGGCGGTGCGCTTCGTTCCCCTGGTTAGGAAATGACCAATGATTCTGAAAGTTTGACCCGCCTGAGGGTGACTGTTTTTCTGGTTTCATTGGTCACCATCAGCGTCGAACTTGCGCTGATGCGAGAGTTGGCCCTGCGTTTCTGGGAACACCTGGCCTGGCTGATAATCAGTATCGCCCTGCTCGGTTTTGGCGTCAGCGGGACGATACTGCTTCTTCTGCAGCGCCTCTCTTCGCTCACTCTCCCCATGATGCGCCATCTTTCCCTACTTGGTCTGTCCCTGAGCATCCCGTTGAGTCTGGGGCTTGGGCATGCAGTCGATCTGGATCTCGTACAGATGGTCTGGCAGCCGACTCAGTTCTTGAGAATAGGCCTGCTTCAAATGGTCTTCACCCTGCCCTTCATTTTCAGCGGTATGTATATCGGACTGGCGCTACAGGATGATCCGGCGCGTGTACCGGGCCACTACGGTGCCAGCTTCATTGGCTCCGGCCTGGGCGGCATTCTGGTGCTGCCCACTCTCTTTTTGATTCCCCCGCGCCCGATCATGCTTGGCTGCGCAGTCCTAATCCTCGTTTCGTCTTTCGTCGGTGTCAGGGGTGCGGCAAGAATCGCCGGCGGTCTTGGTGCAGGACTTCTGCTGGCGGTCATGTTCTGGCACTTGCCTCACTCCACCCAGATTGCCGACGATAAGGATCTACCCCAACTGATGGCCATGCCCGGGAGTGAAATAGTGGCCAGCCGTTCCGGCCCCCATGGTCTTGTGCAAATCGTCAAGGCGCCAGCTTTTCATGGGGCTCCGGGGCTCTCGCTTAACAACACCAAGCCAATGCCTGATCGGCTCCTGGTAATACTCGATGGCCACCTTGCCGGCACTCTCTACCAGAATAGTGGGGCAAAAGAGTTCGCCTTTCTGGACAACACCACGATGGCCCTTGCTTACCATTTGCTGGAAAGCCCTTTCCGGGTATTGATCGGCCCCGAAGCGGGTGCTGACCAACTGGGCCTGGCGCTTTATCATGGCGCTGAACAAGTTACTGCCCTTGCGAACAACAGTTCTCTGGCCAGATTTAAAAAGGTCGACTTGGCTTCTCGGATAGGCGATCTTTACGGACGACCGGAAGTCTCGTTAATCACTTCCACATTCAGGGGATATCTCTACAACACTGAAACTGCTTACTCACTCATCGACCTACCGATAACCGGCGAAGATTTCGGGGGGCTCAGGTCGGCAACAACCAACTCTCTCCTGACCCTTGATACTCTCCTGAAGTGTTTCGACCAGCTGGATGAGGATGGCGTCGTGACAATTACTACCCATGCCCATGTCCCGCCCCGAGAAAGCCTGCGGCTTGTCAATCTTTTTGCTGATCTGCTCGAAGACAGCAACCGGGATCCACGCACCCACCTTGCAGTGATTCGCAGCTGGGCGACGGTGACGCTGGTGGCAACCAAAACTGAAATAACCCCAGAGCAGGCTGCCAGGATCAGATCTTTCAGTGAGGCGCGACGCTTCGATCTTGTCTGGCTGCCGGATATTACCCCAGCTGAAGCCAACCGATATCATGTCCTGGATGATCCGCAATATTATCTGGGCGCCATGAATCTGCTGGGTGCTCAGAAAAGCCGGTTTGTTTCAACCTACGTCTACGACCTGGCGACCCCGCACGACGGAAAGCCGTTTTTCCATCATTTCAGCCAGGGGCTAGGCTTCCGGGACTTCTCAAATCAGTTGGGCAAGCGCAGCCGCTCTTACGTGGAAATTGGCAAACTGCTGCTTATAGGTGCCCTGGTACAAACATTTTTTCTTGCACTGGTACTCGTTGTCTTACCTTTGCTTCCCGCGGTCGGCATACCCGGAGGTAAATTTGAACAGCTGCTGGTGATCGGTTTTTTCTCCGCCATCGGATGCGGCTTCATGCTTCTTGAAATGGGCTTTCTGCAGCGTCTGGAAATTTACCTGGGCCACCCGCTCTACGCAGCTGCGGCGGTGCTGTCCGGATTCCTTTTCTTTGGAGGAGTAGGCAGTATACTCAGCGCCAGGGTAGAGGCACCGATAAGCCGGCGCCATTGGCTCATCGGCCTTGCTATCGCACTCCTCGCCGTTGTCTACCTGGTGTTTCTCGATACCGTGCTTGGCATGGCCGAAGGGGTCCATTTGACCGCCAGACTGGCAATCGTGATGGCGGTTATCGGGCCGCTGGCCCTGCTGATGGGAATGATGTTTCCGCTTGGAATGAAGCGTCTTGGCTTTGGGCAGTCCAGAATGATCCCATGGGCCTGGAGTGTCAACGGCTTTACCTCGGTGCTGGCGACGCTCCTGGCACCGCTGCTGGCCATGCACTGGGGATTCGCTGCGGTTGGCTGGACGGCGGCGGCATGCTATGGGCTGGCGGCTCTGCTCAGCCTGGGGCTGCCGACCCGTTGACCTGGAATTGGATCTCATCCAATCAGGCCAAACCCGAACCTTCTCCGCTTAGTTCGCGCAGCGAAAGCAACCCGCATATATACAAACAGTTCATTCTGCGATACAATGGTGTCTGATTTATCTGAAGCCCAAACACACTGAACCGCTCACTGATGGACAATCACCACGGGGTCAGCTTTGATGAATGATAAAACCTGCATGCATTGTGAAAAGGAAGTCGAAACGGAAAGGGTATATCACAAAAAGGATCCAGATACCTACTTTGACAGGTGCACGGAGTGCGGAGAACCTGTATCCGACAAAGATGGTGTGATAAAAACACTGATGCTCGAAATTAACCATTCTGAAAAGAGGACCAATCTAGTTATTTTTGCAGGAATCACTGTCTTCGTCATCATATCTTTGATCAGGGAATTCTTCTAAAAAGCCCGCCCTGCTCCTCACTCTGGTCCCGCCTTCAGTTGATTTCGCCTTAATAATGGCAATTATTTATTGAGCCATTATTTTATAAGGAGGTAAGTTAGCATAGTCTTAGCTGTGTATCCATTCACCGACATGTCTCCCTCAGGTTCCAGCAGAAAGGCTCTCGCCTCGGCATTTCTGGTCATCACATTACTGGCTATTCCATTCGGGATGGTCTATTACACCTCCACCGACACCTATAAAGCCCGCTATCAACAGTGGCGGAAAAATAACGAACAGGCCGCTAAGCCCCCACAAGCCAAACAAAGCATCGACCAGTTCATCTTGTCGAAGGACGAAAAGCTGGATTTCAAGAAAATCTCTCTCGAATTCAAGGGGGTCCAGGAAAAAGCCTACCACCTCAATCTCTATCTGCTCGATTTTGATCGGCAGCAGCCCTTTCCGGTACAGGTCTCCAAGAAGGATTCAAAAGAACCAATCACTTTTGGGGGCCATCAGTTCAAAATAGTCAGCGGCAACGATCGGTTCATCAAGCTGAAGCTAGTCGACAGCTACCAGACCCCTTAAAAAGCTCTCTGTCTGTAAAAGCTTATAAAATAAAACAGAAATTCGCACGCTCACCTACTGGCCATCGGCTCTAAGGGCTCCATGACGAAAAACGCTCTCCTGCGGCGTCCGGCGATTGGTCAACCGATAAAATTGTACACAAATCCTGACAGCACCGCGCCCGAAAATCCCCGCACCACCTAAACTGCAAAAACTCTTTATCTGACCAGCGCATGAACTGCCGTCATCGCAGGAATTGAACTTATCGCTCAGGCCAAAAGATGCATTCGGGAATTAATCGTTTTTGTCACCACCCATCAAGGAAAGCCAATCTGCTGCGAGATTAATAGAAACGCCGAACATAGTGGTGTAAAATTCGGTTAGCTGCTGCCACTCGCTGAAAGTCCGGTGTACCAGCAGAGATTGTAAATCGGAGGTCGACACCAGGCTGCGGTAAGCGGCGGCATCATCCACCTGGGGTATGAACCAGGTAGCCGAACGTAAGGGAAATTCTTTTGTGAGGAGATCCCGGAGATAGCGTTCCACGCTGTCTGACATGACAAAGCCGGGGTGGATGTCGTTGAGCACCCCCTCGAGGGTAAAGAAAGCCTTACGGTAGAGCACCAGTTCGGAAGGAAAAGAGATACCCTGTAGGGCTGCATGCTCGAGCAGTTGAAAAACCTTGACCAGCGGATCGCCGGTGGATGCACCGTTCAGTTGCAGATGGCCTTCGATATCTGAGCGCAGCACCCTGATGTCACCACCGTACCCGGAGGATCGATCGTGTGCCAACCCAATAATGGCCCGGGCGATATCATCACTGTCAGATTTCAATATGCCCAGCAGCAATCTCATGATCAGCATTCTCTGGGCCCTTGAAAGCGAACCGGCCAAGGTCCAATCGATCAGTACGATATTGTAGTGCTCGCTGTCGCCTCGCTGCATCGTGAGAATATTTCCGGCGTGGGGATCACCATGAAACAGGGCCCGATCATCCTTCCAGAATAACGGTGTGCAGATAATAGATCTGCATATCAGATCAGCCAGTTCGAAGGCCTGCTTATCAGGCAAAGCCAATTCGCCAACAGTCAGTCCGCTGAAAAACTCCATGGCGGTCATGGTCGGCGTGCAGAATGGCAAAAGCTCGGGAATGTGAACCTTGTCGTCCTCACTATAGACCTCGAAAGCTTCGACCAGTCTATGCTGCTCGGCGACCAGGTCAATTTCTTTTCTGAGATCGTCTCCCAATTCACCGATCAATTCTGCCAGTTTCAACTGATGAAGACCGAATCGTTCTCTATTTTTTTCCAGGAACGTAGCCGTATCCCTCAAGGCTTGCAGCTCTTCCTCGAGTTTATCACTGACCCGAGTTCTGAGTAGTTTGAAAACGCCCTGTCCCGTGGTTCGTGAATCCCCGCTGTGCCAGCGAAAAGGTATGACGGCCGCCACACTCGCTTCGGCTACCAACTCGGAAATAACAGTTACTGATTCTCCCCCAGCTAGAGAAGACAACTCTGCCTCTATGTGGGCAATCAGCTGCTCGAGTTGCGACCCGTAACTCCCCTTCTCCAGTCCGACCAGCCATTTTTTAAGATCGGGATCAATATCGGGTCTTCTGGCTACCACCTGGCCGACTTTATGAAGGCTGGGAAAGTGCAGAGCAAGATGAAAGATGGATTTTCCCACCTCGGAGTCGGAGTGATTCAGCAGCAACTCATGAATCGCCTCTTTCAATCGATTCTGAGACAAACAGGAAAGAAAAAATTCCAGACCGGCAGAAATCAAAGGCTTGAATCGCTCGAGCGCTGCCGGCACGGCCCGGCCGAACTGGATCGTCAGCACGATCTGTTTCGCGGTTTCCCGACGAAACTTTTTGTCTCCGAGGGTTTCCGCATACTGATCGAGCAGGTGAACCACCTGTTCTGGGGTAAAGTCTTTAGCGACGGACCACATTTTCACTACCACCCACTTATGTCCAGTCCCATCAGGTTTTGAACCAAAAACCTTCCCATGATGTTAATCGTGCACAATCGTAGTATCACATTATTTATTCAGAACTCAAGCCCCTCTTACCTCCTAGACCCGCGTCAGATCTCTGGCAGCCCATGAAAACCAAAGATTGCCTTCTCAGTTAAACAGAAGTATCAACGAATAAAAAGCGAATAGAAACAATCGCAATTTACTATGAAATAATACCGAGGGTTTTGAACAATATGCGCATTGCGACGTCGGTGAGATAATACTAGGATAGCTCTGGCAAATTAATGATGTAGACTCACGACGGAGGTATAGCCATGAGCAGCCTGACAAGAATAGCAATTTATACACTGATTGTCGGTCTCGTCTGTTTCTCCGCTCTTTTTATCCAGGCGGAGGAGAAGAGCGGCTTCGACAAAGCTTGGAGCTACCTGACTCTCTATGAAGACGCGGAGAGTAATTTTCAGAAATTTACGCTGGCCGGCCGGGCCCAACTCGATGCAGTATGGGTGGATCCTGACGGACTCGATGAGGAAGGCAAGGCCCTGGAAAATTTCAGCGATACCCGCTGGCGCCGATTCCGATTTGGTGCCGAAGCTCACATGTTTGATGCCTGGAAGCTTCACCTCGAAGCCAACTTCGACTTGAATGAAGATTTCAGCGACTGGTATACGAATCTGACCGATGCCTATATCCAGTGGGAGAATAGTAAGAAATTGAAAATCAAGGCATTTAAGCAGTCTGCCGGGTTCACTTTGGACGGGGACACCTCATCCAAGCGGCTCCTGAGTTTGGAGAGGAACAACCTGACCAACAACCTCTGGTTTACCGCGGAATATTTTAATGGAATACTGGTAACCGGTAAATTCGCCGGCAACTTTAGCTACAAGGCAAGTTTCTTTTCCTCGGGCGGCGCCCCCGAGTTCGACTGGGATGGCGCCAGCTGGTTTACTTTCTGGCAGCTTGGCTACAAAGTCAAAGACGAGTTTAAACTACGACTTGATTATGTCTATCAGGATGAAGATGAACAAGCGGCAAGCCGCGACTTCGAGCAGATATTATCGTTTGTTCCCAAGTGGCAGAGCGGCCCATGGGGCGTCTGGGGTGATATATCATTCGGTAAAGGATTTGTGGACCAGGGGCAGGAAGACGTCTGGGGATTTCATTTCAAGCCATTTTATGACTTCAACGATAATCTCCAGGTGGTCCTGGCTTATACCCTCGTGGATGGAAACGGCGATAATAGCGTCCGCTTGAACCGCTACGACAATAGAGTCGACAACGTTGACAGCAGAGGTGACAGGGTGCAGGACGTGTATGGGGGTGTGAACGTCTATTTTTACGGGCACAAATTCAAGTGGCAGACTGGTGTTACCTTCACCACCATGGATGACGCATCAGAAGGTGGTCAAGACTTCGAAGGCTGGACGCTCAGCACTGGGCTTCGCGTCTACTGGTAACCCAGTACCGTCAATGCTTTCTAGAATTTGTCCTTACGCTTTGGCGAGGGGCACTCAATGACATTTAAATACTTTATGATATTAAAAGCTTGATCGACCATGAACAATACAACACCAGTCTTGCAACAATGGTTGGAACAGTACAACCAAAAACTTGCCCACTGGCAAGCACAGGGCAACACATTCACTCCGGCTATTGTCAGAGAAAGCCTTGCCACAATGACCAGGACATATGTAACAGATATCCCGGAATTGTCTCTGGTCATAGATGATTCAGTCGACAATGGCGGTCATCCAGTACCGGTAAGGATTTTCCATCCTGACCAATATTCATCTCTCGAGGTTGCGGTTTTCCTGCATGGCGGGGGCCACATGGCCGGAAGCATCGAAGTGTATGATCCCATCTGTCGTAAAATTGCCCTCTCGGCCCAGCGCATCGTCGTTGCAGTTGATTATAGACTGGCACCGGAACATCCTTACCCCATTGGCATTGAAGATGGAGCCGCGGTTCTCGATGCCTGCGAGGTAATGTTTGACGGATTGGGTTTCAACTATCGGCCCAGCATTGCCCTCGTCGGAGATAGCGCCGGTGGTGCCATGAGTGCAACCCTTGCGCATAAATATCACACAGACATGAAGCAAAAGATTGATAAGCTCGTGCTTATCTATCCGAGTCTTGATTATTCTTTGAGAAGTCCCTCAACAGATCTGTTCGGAATCGGATACCTGCTCGAGAAAGATAGAATTCAATGGTACTTTGACCATTACTTCAGCAATGAACAAGATCGAAGTGAAGCCTCTCCGATTGATATGGAAATCACGGACACCTTTCCCGAAACGATGGTGATAACAGCAGGTTTCTGCCCACTCCGTGATGAGGGTATTGAATATGCCAAAAGACTCAAGAAACATGCAATCGCTACTCGCCATATCGATTTCAAGGCGACGGTGCACGCCTTTCTGAATCTCGAAAATCTGGATCCGGATATCTGCAGGTCCTGCTACCAGGAATTGGGAACCTTTCTTCGAAGTCCAGATTTAGGCTGAGCAAGCCTGAGAAAATAGCTCAACCACCGCAACATTATTTTTAAATTTTCTCATACCGCACAGCTAACATTGATTATAATATATTGTTATTATTATTATAATATTGAAAATATAGGGTTTAACCACATTATAATAAATTTGTGCATCGCAACATTTTTTGCCTTGACTTTGACCCCGCACTCGTTAGAGTAGTAGCCTAGAAAGACCAAGCGGTCGCCAGTTGACCAATGCACGGTCCAATCTTATTTATCAAAGTGATAAACGCAACTACACACCAACCACCAGGAGAAAATCATGGAAACCACAGAATTTGCTAAACAGACCCTGAAATTTCAGAAGACCGTGTTCGAGAACAGCTTCAACGCTATGGTCATGGTCCAGGATCAGACCGAAAAAATGTTCAACAGCTATCTTGATAATCTGCCCTGGGTTACCGAAGACGCCAAAAAGACCTTGGAATCTTCTACCGATATGGCCAGAAAGGCACGGGACGATTTCAAAACAGCAGTTGAGGACGGATTTGCCAAATTTGAGGAATTACTGGAAGAGAAAAAATAATCTTTCTCGCGTACTCGAATTTCCCTTATTGAACCGGCAGCGCTTCCTGCCGGTTCATTTATTTTACCAATTTTACCGGATAGATGCTGATGAATTCGTTACTGTCCCCTCTTGACACCTGGAACAAAGCATGGACTGCCCAAGTGCTGGCGGCCAGTTATTTCACCGAAGGACTGCAATCATATGGAGATGAGTTCGTTCGACCGCTGATTGCGGCATCTCAGATGTTCGCCCAGGTGGAGGCAGAGCGACTGCTGTGGCGAACCCCACAGGAAACCTGCGACTCCTATCTTAAACTTCTCAACCTCAACCTCGATCTGATGACCCGCTATACCCAGGGGACCCTGGCGACACTGGACCAGTTCAACAGGCAGAGACTGGACGATTTTTTTACAGCCTGCCTGGCGCCACTGTTCGATCCTGGATCGGAGAAACTCGAGAACTTTTTCACCGAACAGAAAGAACTCTTGAAGCGCGTTGTCGAAGAATATCCGAAAGCGATCAAGGCAATCGAGCCGGAATACGGTTTTCACTTCGAGCGTCATCCGGACAGTCTGATCGCTGAAACCGACCGCTTCATCCTGAGAAAGGTCCATCCCACAGATGACAAGATCAAAACGGACGATGGAATGAAGCCGGTTCTGATAATTCCTCCCTTTGTCCTGGGAGCCAATATTCTCTCATTTCTGCCGGCTGAAGGAAAGAGCTACGCCCACGCCTTCGCCAACCGGTCGATTCCTACTTACATCCGCATCATGAAGGACATCCAGGAGACACCGGCGGTGCAGACCATGAGTCTGGAGGAGGATGCGCTTGATACCAGACATTTCTGCGAGATCCTCTCCGACCGACATCAGAAGCCGGTGACCATCAACGGGTACTGTCAAGGAGGCTTGTCAGCGGTGTGCAATATCCTTTCGGGAGCGCTTGATGGGCTTGTTGATGCGCTGATCACCTGCGTCGCCCCGATGGATGGTACGAGAAGCGAAGGGTTGGGAAAATTCCTCAACGACCTGCCGCATGATTTCAATGACCTCGCCTATGGTACCAAAACACTCAACAACGGCAACCGGGTCGCTGACGGTCAATTGATGGGCTGGATTTATAAACTCAAAAGCATCGAGAATTCGGGACCGATGATCGCCTTTTTCAGAGATATCATGATGCTCAGCGGTAAAGGCGACAAGCCGGTCACAATCAACAAAACAGTAGCAGCAATCAACTACTGGCTGCAGAACGAGCGTTCTGATCTGCCCATGGCAGTGACCAAAATGAGTTTTGCGTCCTACAGCACTCCAGTCACCAAGGACGGCACCCTGCCCATTGAAATGTTTGACAAGCCACTTAATTTCAACGGAATTGCAGAGAAAAACATATCATGGCTGCTCTGTTACGGGGAACGTGACGATCTCGTCGAAAAAGAAGTGGCCCTGGCGCCGCTCGATTATATCGATGTCGAGGTGACTCCGTTCCCGAAAGGACATGTGGCCATTGCCACCTCCTGGTCGCACCCGAAATCAGATTGCGCACTCGACACCGTGTTTGGAAAAAATTACCGCGGCCCTGTGCGTTTCCAACTTGACCTGGACGCCTCCGCGCGAAAATAACCGGCACTGAGTCCAGATTCTCTTAAAGCAGTCTCGGAGTGCTGCGCCATGCGGCTGCTTAAACCGCTCTAGTACCAGGCTTTGTGGCCCCAGGCTCCAACTCTTCCAGATTTTTCTTATCCTGCTTCAACTGAAGAAAAAGAGAGGCGTCGTTGATTGCCAGGCCGGGCTGTCGGGCGATGGAACTCATTAAACCGCTATAATCATCGGTGATATCGCGCTTCCGATCTTTCAGCCAGTTTGCAATTTACGGGGCAAATTCTTTCTGACATTGGGAACTGACATAGATGCCAATATGGCCGGTGTCAAAACAGATATCTCCCTTGTCTTTGGGACCGATCCTGGAGGTGAAGAGGCTGCAGGCCTCCGGAGGCACCAGGTGATCGTATTTGCCGTAGAAATTTAGAACCGGCATGGTGATCTTCTGCATGTCCCTGGTAGTTTTATCAAATGGCAGGATGAACAGAAATATCAACTCGGACAGATGGGAAGAGAAGATGTTGGGTCAATCCACAAGTTGACTCGTCTGTTTGTGCAACTGACGTGGTAGCCCACCTTGGGAATATACAGGTGTTTCTGCAGCTCAGACTTTTCAAATTTCCTCGGTGTTTGGCGTGAAGTCAGCCATTATTTACCCAAGGTTGTCTGAATGATGCTAACCGATCCTTGGATTAGGCCGAAGCCTAGTCAGTTTTTTTTGTCACGCTGTTTAATGGTTTCATAAAACAAGTTCAAGGATTCCATATCCTTCATGGTTTTTTCCGCCAAGTTGGAGAAATCCATCCCCATATCCAGATAGGCGTTCACCTGATCATCCATATTTTTTCGATACATCAGGTAATTTTCCATCGTCTTTTCTAAATATTTTTCAAAAAAATCGTGCAGCAGATTCTCACCGAACTGAATGACCAGATGCAGAAGAGATACCGGCAACAATCCCTGGTTTTTCTTGGCCTTGTCCATGATTATCTGGGTCAGGACCAGGGCCGTCACATCTTCGTCGGTGTTGACCTCGCGCACTTCTACCCGGAGGCCGGATTTAATTAGTTCAGCGACATCGTTAATGGTGATATAAGCGCTTACCTGAGTATTGTATAAGCGCCTGTTGGGATATTTTTTTATTAAAATTGTATTTTCCATAGTCAGTCTTGGCTCCCCGCATGGTATTCGACGTGGTGCCGCAATTTGCCTGCTACATTTCAAGTTGAAGATACGGTATTGAACTTGGCCAACAATTAGGTCTCATTACAGATGATCGTCCTGGCTAGAGTAGAGGATTTTTCGAGTTTTGTTACAGTGCACTAAATGCGATCATTTTGTTTTCACGCCAGACAAAAAACGATTCCATTGGCTTTAGGTACAAATAATGGCTTCTTTATAATTCTTTAATTTAGAATTATGTTGCATTGCAAAATATAAGGTCTAAATTATTATTGTCTAATCATTTTTGATCGATCAGTTCATCTCAGCAGTCCCGGATCAGGCTCTGGCAATGACCACTATATTGCTGAAATGAAAACGACTCCTTTGGCATAGCAATTTTGCCCCCGTGCGGGCTGAGCTGGGGTTTCAACCGATGTATTTGTAAACTCGACAAATGATAATTTCGATATTACCCCCGTCCAATAGAATAGTCTTCAACACAGGGAGAAGTTGATTTGAATCTAACCAATAACATCCTGGCGAAAACCCAAAAATGCATTTACCAGAGTTGTGCCCAGCCATGTCTGAGATAGCCGGCATCAATCGGTACTTACTAATTTTATTTTTGAGGAAAAAATATGAATTATAAGGTCTTGGAGCGGGTTCTCTACTATTAAGATATTTTTTGTAATCCTCTAAATTTCAGTTACTTCGATATCATAATCTATCTCGACGCCTGGCTTCTTGTGTCTAAAAAACTTTGCCTTAAAGAAGATTTCGCAAAACTTCAGAGAGCAAAAAACCAAGGTCGAATTGACAGCACAATAAGAAAGTAGCATTACCAGGAAGAAACAGGAGTGCACTTCTCTAATCAAGAACAGCCTGTATAATGTTGTTTAACTTAAATTTTCGTGTTGCCCAGCTGGCAGAAGATTTTGTAAAGACATGGGTAGAAGGCCAAGTGGGATGAAGTTGCCATGACCAATGTACCCGCCACAGGGTAAATATCAATTTTATGGATAGGCAGAACTGCCTGTGAATCCCATGATTTAAAAAGATGGCTG
>JABDQA010000095.1 GCA_013042475.1 Desulfofustis sp. | reverse complement strand
ATGGAAGGGCCGTCGCTCAACGGATAAAAGGTACGCCGGGGATAACAGGCTTATCGCCCCCAAGAGTTCACATCGACGGGGCGGTTTGGCACCTCGATGTCGGCTCATCACATCCTGGGGCTGAAGCAGGTCCCAAGGGTTTGGCTGTTCGCCAATTAAAGTGGTACGCGAGCTGGGTTTAAAACGTCGTGAGACAGTTTGGTCCTTATCTGTTGCGGGCGCAGGGTATTTGAGGAGAGCTTCCCCTAGTACGAGAGGACCGGGGTGGACGAACCGATGGTGTACCAGTTGTTCCGCCAGGGGCATTGCTGGGTAGCTATGTTCGGCAGGGATAACCGCTGAAAGCATCTAAGCGGGAAGCCCACTCCAAGATAAGATACCCCATGGCTTAGTCGCCATCTCAAGGCACGTCGGAGACTACGACGTCGATAGGTCGGGTGTGGAAGTGTGGCAACACATGGAGCTTACCGATACTAATGTGCCGTGCGGCTTATCCATATTTTCCTGATAGCTACGGCTACTGAGTTGCTCTACTGTTTGATTGTCGAGTTAATTTATATAACAGAAATACCCTTTTTCGGTGGTCATCGCGAAGAGGATCCACCCGTCTCCATTCCGAACACGGAAGTTAAGCTCTTCTGCGCCGATGGTACTGCATGGGCAACTGTGTGGGAGAGTAGGTCGCCGCCGAATTATCATAACACAAAACCCCTTGCCTCATCTGAGGTAAGGGGTTTTGTCGTTATGATGGACCCCCACGATAAAAGTGGTGTTGTTTTTGGGGTTTTGCTTTTAGGGGGCCGCTATTTGACTTCGTCTTTGATTTCTCGATCGTGGATACCGATCAGATAGAGGAGGCCGTCGAGACCGACGCTCGATATTGTATTAGCAGCCTTCTGGCGCACCACCGGTTTAGCATTGAAGGCAACTCCGAGGCCGGCGATGGAAATCATCGGCAGATCGTTGGCACCATCACCAACAGCAATGGTCTGCTCGAGGGCAATGTTCTCCTGCTCGGCCAGCTTTCTCAGAAGATCGGCTTTCATCTCACCATCGACGATCTCACCAACTACTTCACCGGTCACCATGCCATCTTTTATATCCAGTTCATTGGCGAATACGTAGTCGATACCGAGCTTTTCCTTGAGGTAGTCGCCGACGAACCTGAACCCACCGGACAGAATTCCGAGTTTGTAGCCCAATCCCTTGAGAGTTTTAACCACCAGGTCGGCTCCATCGGTGAGCGGCAGTTGCTCGACTAAGCCTCGCAGCCTTTCTTCTTCAAGTCCCTTGAGCAGAGCCACCCGCTGGCGGAAGCTTTCCTTGAAATCGATCTCACCCCGCATGGCCGCTTCGGTGATCCGATCTACCTGGTCCCCAACGCTTGCGAGCTTGGCCAATTCGACGATGACTTCAGCCTGAATCAGGGTCGAATCCATGTCGAATACCACCAATTTTCGGTTGCGGCGATAGATGTTATCCACGTGGAATGAGATATCGATCCCAGCCCGCTGGGATATCTCCATGAATTTTCCACGCATATCCAGAATATTCAGAGGTGTTCCACTGACCGACAATTGCACGCAGGCCCGCGGGTTGGCCTGGGGTTCCTTCAATGAGATCCGACCCGTCAGTCGGGTAATACTATCGATATTCAACTGGTTCTCGGATATAACCGAAGCTACTGCCGAAATCTGCTGAGCAGACAAGGTTCGACCCAAAATCGTAATTATCCTCCGTTCCTTGCCCTGGGCATGCACCCAGTTTTCATAGCTGCCCAGCTCGACCTTCTTGATATCGACATCCAGATCCATGTTGTGTCCTTCGAACAACATGTCCTTGAAAATCGATGAATAATCCTCGGCCCTGGGGATCTCAGCAAGAATTCCCAGCGAAATATGCTGATGAATCACCGCCTGGCCGATATCGAGGATATTGACGTCGTATTGAGCTAAAATTGAAGTAAATTTTGCGTCAAGTCCCTTACGGTCCCGGCCGGTAATGTTGATCAGTATGACATCACTCATTGGGGTTCCTTTTCATGGTGATCGATATTTTGGCCCCAAGGTACTCAATTAGGCATTTTGTATCCACTGCAATATTGACTCAGATTACAGAATTGAAAGCAATCCTCTATCAGGGTATGATCCCATCTTACCTCGTTTGTGAGGCAGTGATTTCCAGGTACTGGCTTATATCAACCTCATCTATTTGATCTGGATCGAGGTAGTGCTCTCCATATTTCCGATAAATGCCGCTGGTCAGAAAGAGCCGGTAGAGATCCGGATCAAAATGACCGCCCTTCTGCATCATTCCCATAATGTGGACTGCGTCGCTGAGCTTCTTTGCCTTTTTGTATGGCCGATCCGAGGCAGTGAGCGCCTCGAAGACATCAGCGATGACCATCATTTTAGCGGTGACCGACATCTGGTCGCCGTTTAATTTACGCGGATAGCCGGTCCCGTGCAGGGTCTCGTGATGGCCGCCGGCTATCTCCGGAACGTGGCGCAGGTGACGCGGATAAGGCAGTCCTTCCAGCATTTTGATGGTCTGGACGATGTGATCGTTTATTTTAAACCGCTCTTCCATACTCAGCGTACCACGTCTGACCTCAAGATTGTGCACCTCTCCTCTGTTGTAAAGGTGTTCCGGCTCGTCGAGCTTGAAGCCCCAAGGGTTGTCAGGGGCGGTATGATCTATTTCACGTCTAGCAATGAGATGTTCGTCCCGGTCCGAAAGCAGTTTCTCTTCAGCCGGCGCTGGAACTGCTGTAGTCCGGTTCTTGCGCTGCCCCTCTTCCCACGAGATGCCAATACGATCATCAAGTGTACGGACCCAGGTTTTACCTGCTATTTCATGGATTCGCTCAACCAGCTCATCGGCCAGAAACTCACCGCCTTCGTTGCAGCGGGCAATGAATTCAAAGTCATCATCGAGCTGTGTAAGCTTCTTCTCCAAACTCTTGAGCAGTTCGTTTTGACTTCGCCCTTTGGCGATTGACTTCCAGCAATCAATCTCGGCGTCGCGTTTAAGCACTTCAAACCGCATGCGGATCTCGTGAATTCTGTCATAAATGGTTTCCAGCTTGGTCGCCTTGTCGACCACGAATTCGGGAGTCGTCACCTTGCCACAGTCATGCAGCCAGGCAGCAACATGCAGCTCTTCCCACTGGTCATCGCTGAGCTCGAAGTCAGCCAGCGCTCCCTCGGTTTCCTCGCAGGCAGCCTGGGCAAGCATCTTGGCAATCTCCGGCACACGCTGACAATGGCCGCCGGTATAAGGCGACTTGGCATCGATAGCTCCGGCTATCAGCTTGATAAAGGCATCGAATAGATCTTTCTGCTTCTGGATCAGCTGCTTGGTCTCCAGGGTCACCCCGGCAAGGCCTGAGAGACGATTCACGAAACTGAGACGGTCCTGGAGTTCAGTGCTTTCGTAAGTTGAATCAGAATCAAAAAAGATGAGGCCAATGACTCCCATTGAATTGTTCTGCCGATCTTCAAGCGGTTCGCACCAGATGGTGATCTGCTTATCTCCCGCATCGATCATCTTAAGCAATTTGTCGGCCTGGCCCGGCACAGGATCCCAACGCATGCGCTTGTTCTGCTTTACCGCCTGGGTAATCGGCAGATTCTCGTCAAGGCTCAAATTGGGGAGGTCCAGATCCCTGCTGCAAATATTTTTATCGCAATAGACATCAGGGCTCAGCATCCTCGCCTCGTCATCTATCAGACAAATCAACACCCCATCGGCAGCAGAGGACTGGCGTACGTCGGTACCAATACGTTGGAGCAGGGTATTAAAATTTTTTTCCCGGTTCAGCGACTCAATCAGCGACAGGAAATCTGAAATCGTCAATTTCATGAATTTCATGGCTTTGGAAAGTTCATCCACTTCCTTAATGACAGAGCGAATTCGATTACGCTCGCTGAAATCCAGACGACGCACTGCGTTGGCCTCGTCGGCCAGTTGACTTATCGGTTTGGAAATTCCCCGGGCCACGCGAAGAGTTATTGGGATCAGGGCAAGAATTATTGCCAGTGTGAGCAGGACTGTCTGATTTCTTATTTTACGGACCTCTGCGGTCAACTCTAAAATCGGCATAACCATGCTGAAATAGATCGGTGCACCTTCACCAAGATCCAGTCTGCCGCTTTCGGTCAGCCAAGGAACCCCTTGGGTTTCAAACTCATTGGTATAGATACCCTGTAAATCTTTGTCTGATATGATCTTGGCAAGTTTAGCCATGACGGGATCCCCAAGCTGGTCCAACTGTCTTCTGCCGATCTGGCTGGTACCGTCATCAACTTCAATAATCAGTTGAGTGGTATCTTCATGGGCGATAATTTTCCCATCATCACCGAATAAGACCACCTTCGTGTTGGGGGTAAGCTTGAATTGCTGCATCATATCCGACAAGGTCTCCAGTCGGATGTCAACACCGGCGACTACACCACCGTCAATGTAGCTTCGCGCAAAAGTTATTCCCAGCTTTCTGTCGGTAAAAAACACGTAAGGGTTGTCTCTGACAGTTTCGTCACTTCCCAGGGCTTGTTGATACCAGCCGCGCTTCCTGGGATCGTAAATTGTTTCCCATTGCTTTTTGTCCAGCGGCTCCAGTTCGTTGTTGTAAAAAAGCATCAACTTCGAGACGGGCGAATCTTCCTGAAAATCGATACTCTGGACTGCCCATTGCGCCTCCGTCGGAGCCTCCAGTATCTGCCTGTCAACGTTATTTCTCAGCCGACGGAACATAAAAAAATCACCGTTGTCGTAACCGACATAGATTGATGCAATATCGGGAGCGGCTCGCAACGACTCTCGCAGAACCGGCAATCCCTGTAGACGATCATCTAGATTATCGGCCCTTGCGATCGCCGACCTCGAAAAGAGCGCTGCCAATGTCTCAGGCGGTCCAAAAAGTCTCTCGATCTCGCGTGCGGTTTCGCTGACAACACGCTCAACCATTTTGGACATTTCGGTGATCACCATGTCCTTGCTCTTCACATAGAACAAGACGGATATGGAACCGCAGGCCAGCAATATGAGCACGAGAAACAAGCTGGCGATATGGATTCGCAGGGGATAGCTTTTATTCATAAATATGCTCATGACGCACCTTTCGATGGCTTAGACAGAGGTTGTGGGGGAGGAATCAGGGCGATGTACTCAGTATAAAAATTAATTGATCTGTCGGCGTCAAGTGTTTACTGAGGTGTTAGTTGAATCTGCAGGGATTCATCACCCGCAGACTTTGTACCGTGCTTCCTGGAACGAGGGGCCGAACAAGCAGGCAATTATAGATTTCGTCTCCGCCACGACTGAAGAAGGCCACCCCGATTTCATTCCTGGGAGGCTGCGGATTTCGACCTTCGATAACGACTATACCCTGCGGTCCGAACAGCCTCTTTATTTTCAAGCTACCCATGCAGGAGATACTGCGGACAAATTTGCCGAATCGCTCGCCAGTTGGCTGGCGAGCGCGCGTCATCCTGACTCGGACAGGCCTTCCAAATTGGTTTTTCATCCCATGCTTGAGCTGCTCGATTACCTTCGTGCCAATCAATTTAAGGTATTCATTGTCTTCGGAGGAGAAATTTTTTTCTTGCGCGTTTTTGCCGAGGAAGTGTACAAAATCCCTCCGGAATAGATAATTGGCCCAAGTTTGACAACAACATATGAAGTAAGAAATGGCACCCCTCTAATTGTCAAACAGCCTGAAATCGATTCTATTAATGACAAGGTCGGCAAACCGGTCGGCATTCATCGATTCATCGGCTGTCCTCCGGTCATCGCTGTGGGTAACTCCGATGGCGACTTCGAGATGCTGTAATGGACACCCGGCGGTGCAGATCCCAGACTGGCAATGATCGCCCACCACGACGATGATGAGCACGAGTGGGCCTATGACAGAGACTCGCACATAGGTCGACGGGTAAGTGGACTCATTGAAGGTTCTCGACATGGCTGGAAGATCATCAGCATGAAAAACGACTGGAAGCGCATAGATCCCTGAACAAATTGCAGACGGTATAAATCAGCGGCAGATTCACAACTGGCTTGGACATGTCCACAAACTCATTCAAAGGTGTCTTCCCTTATCTGGTATCGCCGGTCACCCCATCCGGCGAGATCGATGAACCAGTGTTGATAAGGCTGTGCACCGACCTGATTGACGCCGGGGTGCATGGTCTTACTCCGCTGGGTTCGACTGGTGAATTCGCCTACCTTTCATCGGCTCAGCGCAGACGGGTAGTGGAGATCGTACTCGAAGCAGCGAAGAAACAGCTTCCTGTCTTGGCCGGAGTTGCCTCTACCACCATCGCTGATGCGGTTGCCCAGGCAAAGGATTATCAAGCACTTGGCTGCAGCGGTATTTTAGCCATTCTGGAGAGCTATTTCCCCGTCTCAGATAACGGCGTCTTCGACTATTTCAGTGCAATTGCATCCGCCGTCACCCTGCCTGTGGTCATCTACACCAACCCAAATTTTCAGCGCTCCGACCTGAGCCTGGCCGCCATAGAACAACTCAGCCGGATTGATAATATTGGCTACATCAAAGACGCCTCAAACAATACCGGCAGACTGCTGTCAATTATCAACCTGACCGCAGGGCGAATGAAGGTGTTTTCCGCTTCCGCTCACATTCCGGTCTGCGTGATGATGATCGGCGGGGTCGGCTGGATGGCAGGACCGGCCTGTGTCGCCCCACGGCAAAGTGTGGAACTCTATGAGCTTTGTGAGGCGAAGGACTGGGACAGGGCAATGGAACGTCAACGAGCTCTCTGGTCCTTGAATCAGGTTTTCGCCAAGTACAACCTGGCGGCTTGTATCAAGGGGGCACTCGAGCTGCAGGGTTACCCGGTAGGACCACCACTGGCGCCGCAGCAGCCGCTCTCAGAAGCTGGTAAAGCTGAAGTAAAGGCGATTTTGGAACGGATTGGCGCACTTTAGAAGGTTAATGCAGCCAGTGAAGAGGACCTCGCCGCTCTAATCTAGAAATGAACAGCTTCGTAGAACGCATCGACCACATCAATATCGTCGTCAAAGACCTCGACGAGGTGAAGGATTTTTTTCTTTCCCTGGGCTTCACCCAGGAAGATGAGTCCAGGCTTGAAGGTGACTGGATCTCCGAAACTGTGGGGCTCAAAGACGTGGCAGCTCGTTATGTAAAACTGACCCTTCCGGGAGACCGTGTATCGGTCGAGCTGCTCCAGTTCGATCACCCGCCCATCACAAAAATATCATCTCCCGGTCTGGCTAACACCCAGGGATACAGGCATGTGGCGTTCAGGGTAAATGATATCGTGCAGACGGTTTCATTTCTCAAGCAGAGAGGTATCAACCCTTTGAGCCCGATCCAGGAGTACGCCAAGCTCTCCAAAAAACTGGTGTACTTTCGGGGTCCTGAAGGTATTTTACTGGAGCTGGCCCAATACCCCGAGAACGGTTAGACCTAATGGTCAATGGGATTGGATCAGAGGAAGCTATAGCGTCTGCTCAGCTCTCCAGACGAACAAGAAAATCTCCTAGTTTTTCATTGAAGACAAAGTCGGCGTAGCGATCGAGTGGGGTTTCGGACAAGGTAATGATGGCCAGCTTGGCACCTGCCTCCTTGGCAAGCAATGGATAAGAAGCGGCCGGCTGCACCTGCAGGGTGGATCCCGCGGCTATGAGCAGATCGCACCCCCGAACCAAACGTTCGGCCCGGATCAAATCAGCTTGGACAAGCTGCTGGCCGAAGGAAATGGTGTTGGGCTTCAGCAGGCCGCCGCAGGCGTCACAGACTGGAGGCTTTTCAGGATCTAGCCTAGCCATCAATGGAGCCGCGTCTTCTATCGCCCCACACCCCAGGCAGACGATCTCCAGAGTGGAGCCGTGCAGATTGACGATTTTCTCGGATGGTAGACCGCTTTTCTCATGCAGACCGTCGATGTTCTGGGTGACCACTCCGCGCAGTACCCCGCGCCGATGGAAATCAACGAAAAAGTGATGGGCCCGGGTGGGCTGCGCCTGAGCAATGCTTTCCCAGAGGGCCAGTTTGCGCTGCCAGTAGAGTGTTCTTTTCTCAGGGTCCTCGATGAACTCCGATAAATATACCGGGGTGAATTTCTCCCAGATGCCGCCCTGGCTGCGGTAATCGGAAATACCCGCTTCAGTGCTTATTCCGGCACCGGTGAATCCGACGATTTCCCGGCTTCCACCAATCAGCTGCTTGAATGCGAGAAGATCAGACATCGGAGCCCATCTCCTCATATACGCTTTGCAGCGCGGTCTGCACTTCATCCGAGGCACAGGTAAAAATCACCCTGTCCACGGTCGTCTCTTCCGATAAAAACTGAATGGTCGTACCCATGGCAATCAGAGCCGCCTCTTCAATTGGAAATCCATATGCTCCGCAGCTGATGGCCGGGAATGCAATGGACTTGAGCCCGTGAGTGAAAGCAAGTTCAAGGCTGTTGCGATAGCAAGAACGCAGCAGGTGGTGCTCGCGTTCACCTCCGCCCTGCCATATCGGCCCCACCGTATGGATCACGTGACGGGCAGCGAGGTTATACCCGCCGGTCAGCTTCGCTTCGCCGGTGGGACAACCCCCAAGAGTAGAACACTCTTCGAGCAATTGTGGCCCCGCAGCACGGTGAATTGCGCCATCCACTCCGCCGCCTCCAAGCAACGACGAGTTTGCGGCGTTGACGATCGCGTCCACATCGAGTGTGGTGATATCCGCTTTGATTATCTCAATCTCTGCCATGGCCCACCTCTCTTATATGGGTGAAGTCTGATTAGGAAGGAACTACTGCAAAACCTACCCCACCGCGGATCGATTTGCAATTGACGAGACTGATGATGAGGAAAAGGGAACCAACGAGCCCCAGGAAGAGAATTTCAGAGGCGGGGGAGAGGGACTCCCCCGCCACTACTACGATAGATTATTAGAGAAGATGAGCAATGGCCTCGCGTTCGCCCACCAGTTCATCTTCTGTCTTCTTCATCATCTCACGGCTGAAATCACTGATATCGAGATCTTCGATGATCTTCCACTCACCGTTTTGGGTGGTGATCGGAAAGGAGTACATGAGGTCCTCGTCAATGCCATAAGGGTTGCCAGCCGAATAGACGCCCATGCTCACCCAGCTCCCCGAACTGCCCTTGGCCCAGTCCCGCATGTGATCGACGGCGGCGGAGGCTGCCGAGGCCGCACTGGAAGCGCCGCGAGCTTTGATTATGGCCGCACCGCGCTGCTGAACCGTGGGGATGAAAGTGTCCACGTACCAGTCATTGCCAACCTTTTCTTTGACCGCTGCACCATCCACGGTGGCATAGCTGATGTCAGGATACTGGGTGGCAGAATGGTTGCCCCAGACTACCATCTGCTCGACCAGGGAGCTGTGGCTGCCTGTTTTCTCAGCGATCTGTGATTTTGAGCGGTTGTGGTCGAGCCGCATCATCGCGGTAATGTTCCTGGGATTCAGGTCAGGCGCATTCTTCATGGTGATAAGCGCATTGGTATTGGCCGGATTACCCACCACCAGTATTTTTACATCTTTGCTGGCATGATCGTTCAAGGCCTTGCCCTGGGCCGAGAAAATCTGGGCATTGGCTTCCAGCAGATCAGCCCGCTCCATTCCCGGTCCACGCGGCCGCGCACCCACCAGAAAACCATATTCAATGTCATGGAATGCGACTTTGGGATCATCGCTGGTGATAATGTCCGCAACCAGAGGATAGGCACAATCGTTGAGTTCCATTACCACGCCGTTCAATGCTTCCATGGCCGGCGGTATTTCCAGCAGCTGTAAAATTACCGGCTGATCCGGTCCAAGCATATCGCCATTGGCTACCCGAAAAATGAGAGAATAGGCAATCTGGCCGGCAGCGCCGGTCACAGCTACACGTACTGGTGCTTTCATCATGATCCTCCTTGATAACTCTTCTTTTATTAATGTTCCTTTTTCACAGGGAAAAAGAGTTAATACCAATCTGGTGATGCAAACGATTTGGAAAAGAGTGCTGGTCTCTGCACAGCAGCTTGGTATTACCAGATTACCAGGAAATTTTCCAGACAAAATTGGGAGTCGGCTGCGAGGAAAATAAGATCATGCCGAAACACAAATCTAATATGGTTTTACAAGAGGTTACAAAGGATGGAAGGATGGAAAACGATCCTTAATAATCTTCCAGACGCGCGCCCTTTTCTATAATCTGATTAATTTCATCATAGCCGGACTGAGCCGTACGGGCCATCAGATAGACCTGTTCAAAAACCGGATCATCACGGTCGAGCTCCTTGTCCGCATCTTCAAGAAGTTCCCTGCTCAGAGCTAAATATTGATCGAGCTTGGTTTGCAGCTTCTGACGGTTAAGGTGCTTCTCTTTTTCCTCTTTGATAAGCGGCATGATCCGTTCGATACAGAACTCCACCAAGGCGTCCCTTGGCGCCTGGTAGCGTTTGCACACCTGCTCGAGATTTTCAAGCGTCTTTCTTGAGATGACATAGGTTTTGGGCACCCTCTCCCGGTCGAGCTCAGCCCTGTTTTCAAGGTCCCTGGCCAGCTCCTGCAAAGCCCTGGTATCGTCGACCAGATGATCGAAAATTGATTTCTGCTTTATGCCCAGCTGACTGGCCAGCAGGCTGAGTGCATCAATGGATCGGGGGGGCAATTTGAAGGTGGTGCGAACCGACTGTCTTCCCCGTAAATCAGCTGAATACGTTTCAGACAGCATGACGAATTCTACTGATTTCTTTTTATTTCGCATTGCTATCTCCTTTATTTATAAAACAATATATTACTTTTAAAAATATTCATAAATAATAATATTCTTTTTATTGACATGTTCTTTTCAGTTATTACCATTTAGATATAAAAGATTAACCATAAAAGAAAAAAAACACAACATCAAGGAGAAACAACATGTACATGACAACCTACAGACCCAGATTTGGACTCAAGCCTCATCGGCACACCAGTCTCTTCGACGACTTTTTTACTCCGTTTACATCTGTTTACAATGAAGTCGGTAACGGACTGCATCCGGCGGTTGATATCTATGAAAAAGACGAAAAAATCATAGTTGAAGCCGAGCTTCCGGGCATCGAAAAAGAGAAGATCAAGGTAGACGTGAAAGGTCGCCTTCTGACTCTTTCTGGTGAGCATGATCGCGAGGAGGAGACAGAGGAAGACGGCGGGTATCGACGTGAACGTCGATTCGGAAAATTCGAGCGCACTTTCAAGTTGCCGTTCGAAATAACCGAGGAGCATATCGACGCCAGCTACACCAACGGCGTACTTGTCCTCAAAATCGAAAAACCTGAAGAACAGAAACCTAAACAGATAACCATCAACTAATCAGCAACATAACCTCATATTCCTCCTCCCAGGGGAAGGGCAGAACCGGGCCCTTCCCCTTTTTTTTGCCACCTAATTGCGCCAGTCAGCACCATATCGCAGCGCTGCCAGCTGAAGTTCGACCTTATTTTACGTGTAATCAGCCAACCTGATCGTGAGCGCTCTGTCGTTCGGCCTCCTTTTCTTGCTAAATAAAAACCTTGACACACAGTTTTAGCTCTCTGTACGGTTGAATTACCTGTTGAGCCAAAAGTTTCGGGCGCACCGGCAATATGGAGACTAATCAAGCTGCGGACCGAGCAGCGCAGCGGAGGAGAGCGATGAAACTGGTAATGGATAAGAATCGACGGATCAGCGACCAGTCATACTACATGAAAAGGATCAATCGTCTAAAGCAGCGGGTGATCTCGACCAGACCGGAGATGGATCTCGAAAATGCCAGAATTTTAACCCACGCCTTCAAACAGTCCCAGGGTGAACCGCTGGTTGTCCAAAAAGCCCGGGCATTTAAGCTGCAATGCCAGGAAAAAACGATCAGAATCTGGGATGATGAACTCATCGTCGGCTGTTCGGGCAGCAAAATCCGCGGTGGGATCCTCTGTGCCGATACCTGCTGGTCCGTGCTCAATGATGAGCTCGACACGATCTCTGAAAGACCTTACGACCCGTTTTACCTCGATTCCGACGACCGCAAGCTTTTCGAGCAGGAAATTAAGCCTTTCTGGAAAGGCCGCTCCAATTATGAGCAGTGGCTGGCCCAGATTCCAGATGATACCAAGGCCCTCAGGGATACCGGTGTTATCTATATCAACCGCAAGGCAGTGCGAGGTTTCGGTGAAACAACGGCCGGCTACGAATGGCTCGTGCGTGAAGGGCTTGAGGGGATAGAGAGTAAAATCAAGGCACGCAGAGAAGAGTTGGACCTCACCAGACCGGGTGACTATGAAAAGGACTATTATCTGAAGTCGCTTTTGCTGGTGGCCGACGGGATCAGGATCCTGGCCTCCCGCTATGGTCGTGAGGCTGAAATGATGGCCGCCGCGGAAAGTGATCCGAGTCGACGCGACGAACTTCTGGAAATCAGCAGAATATGCAACAGAGTGCCCGCACAACCTGCCTCCTCTTTCAGAGAGGCACTGCAATCGCTCTATTTCTATCAGACCTGTATCTTCATGGAGCAGAATGCGGCGAGCTACAACCCGGGCCGGATGGATCAGTATCTCTGGCCTTATTTTCAAAATGACCTGGCCAGCGGTGCCCTGACAACGGAACAGGCCCAGGAACTGCTGGGCTGCCTCTGGGTTAAATTCAGCGAACCCTGCCTGTTCCAGGATGAAGTCACTGCCGAGTTCGCTGCAGGGTATCCCATGTTTCAAAACGTCTGTGTCGGCGGCGTTGATGACGCGGGCCGGGATGCGGTGAATGACCTGTCCTATATGATCGTGCAGGCGACCATGGACGTGCAGCTCTACCAGCCTTCACTTTCAGTGCGCTACAGTCTGGCCAAGAACCCCAACAAATTCCTCAGGAAAATCGTCGAACTCATTTCCCTTGGTACCGGTTTCCCGGCCTTTCACAATGATGATATCGGGATCCGTATGCTGATGAACAAGGGAATCCCCCTGAAAGAAGCGCTTAACTGGAACCCCTGCGGCTGCGTGGAGACCAATCTGGAGGGCAGACTGCGCCACTTTACCGCTCTGGCTGATATCAATCTCGGTTTTGTCATCGAGTTTGCGCTGCTCAACGGCGTCAACAGAAGAACCGGTCAGCAGGTCTCGCTGTCCACAGGAAATCCCGATAACTTTGCTGACTTCGATGAATTTCTTGGCGCGGTGAAGCAGCAGTTTTCGTATATCACCAAAGCGGTGGTCAAAGGTAATCACGTCATTGACGAAGTGTGCATGAACCGGCCCTGCCCGGCACTGTCATTGACTTTTAAGGAATGTATAGAGAACGCCAAAGATTATGCCTGGGGAGGTGCCAAGTACAATACCGGCAACGGTATCATCCTCATCGGCGTGGCGGATTTGATCAACAGCGTTGCGGCCGTCAAGCATGTCGTTTATGAAACCGGCCAGGCCACCATGGCCGAACTTGTCCAGGCCCTCGATGATGACTTCGCAGGGCATGAGGAACTTTTGAAACAATGCCGGGAAGCACCCAAATATGGTAACGACGATCCGCAGGTCGATCGACTGGTGGGTGATCTGTTCACCTTCTTTGCCGATGAAATCGAGAGATATGAAAGCAAGTTCGGCACCATGACCCCCGGCATCCTGCCCGTCTCTGGCAACACGCCTTTCGGCCTTGAAGTGGGCGCTCTGCCATCTGGCAGGAAAGCGTGGCGGCCGCTGGCCGACGGTGTGTCTCCCTCGGGGGGCACCGACCGGCTCGGCCCCGGCGCAGTGCTCAAATCGGTCTCTCAGATCTGTCACGACCGTTTCGTCCAGGGTACCCTGTTGAACCTGAAAGTCGAGCCGGAGATGCTGCGCGATGAAAATGGAATTCAGCAACTTATGGCGCTGTTGAAATCGATGTGCAGCCTCGGGGTCTATCACGTCCAATTCAACGTCATCGACCAAAAGAAACTGATCGCAGCCCAGCAAAATCCTGATGAACACCGCGGACTGCTGGTTAGGGTGGCCGGCTACACCGCCTATTTCACCGAACTCGGCAAAGATGTACAGGACGAGATTATCGGGCGCACCGTGGTGCGCGAGATATCTGCCAGCTGATTGATGTCCCCTCCTCAAAAAGCGATTGTCCTGAGGGTTGAAAAGACCTCGATCCATGACGGCGCCGGCCTCAGGACGGTGGTCTTTCTCAAGGGTTGTCCACTGAGCTGCAGGTGGTGTTCGACCCCCGAAGGGCAAGCTGATACTGTCGAGCTTGGGTTGTCCAAGCACAAGTGCGATGAATGCAGAATCTGCGTTGATGTCTGTCCTGAAGCCTGCTTCTCGACTGATATCGATGGCTCCTGCAGTCTCGATCGTCGGGAGTGTACTTACTGCCTTGCCTGTGTTGAAACCTGCCCCCGTTCAGCCATACAGGTCTACGGCCGGGAGATGACTGACCGGCAGGTGATTGAGTTGATCAGCCGGGATGAAATATTCTATTTTCACTCGGACGGCGGGGTAACCATCAGCGGCGGTGAATGTTTGGCCCAGGCTGCGTTCGTTCAGAGTGTCCTCAAGGAGTGTAGAACGAGGGGTATCGCTACGGCCCTGGAGACCTCCCTCTTGGCGCCATGGCAGGCACTCGCTCTGGTTGTGCCTCACCTGACCAGTCTTTACGTCGATATCAAGCACAGTGATTCCCGAACACACCGGGAACTCACAGGTGTAGGCAATGAGCGGATCTGGGAAAACCTGATCCGCCTAGACCGGCTGGACCAGGAGCTCCCCGTAGTTATCAGGATTCCACTGATTCCGGGACTAAATGACTCGGACGCCAATCTGCGACAGACCCTGGAGCGGATCTCACCGCTGAAAAAAGTGCAAAGTATAGAACTGCTCCCGTATCACAGGCTGGGCGTTGCCACTTACGCTGATTTGGGCAGGGAGTATGCGCTGAAAGACCTTCACCCACCCTCACCAGACTACCTCAGGGAGAGGGAAGATTTTCTCCGCGCTCAGAACACCGCGATCCCTGTCACCATAGCCGGTTGACCGGGGCCAAGACCCTCCACTCCAATAGAGTTGCAGTTGGTCTTGCGGTGCTGACCAGCTCTTTGAGATTTGCCAACCCCCTCATCACTGAATATTGTTGGTCAGAATTAGTTCTTGTAAATAAACTGAACCGGACTCAAGCCAATCCTGAATTAATAAATAATTAGAATACTTCCCAGGATCAAATAGCTAACCCGAATACCACGTTATGCAAAGAACATGCTGCCCCGACTCGGCCTCCCTGGCCCAGACAATTGAAGGTAGACGCCTGCTGCAGCAGGAGTCTGGAGAGAAGAACTGGTACCGTTGGGGCCCTTACCTCAGTGAGAGGCAGTGGGGAACGGTCCGGGAGGATTACTCAGGCGATGGCGAGCCTTGGGATTACCTGGTCCACGACGATGCCCGCTGTAAAACGTATCGCTGGGGCGAGGACGGCCTGGCGGGGTTCAGTGATGTCGAACAGAAACTCTGCCTCGGGCTTGCCCTCTGGAATGGCAAAGATCCGATCCTGAAAGAACGGCTTTTCGGCCTGACCAACGCCCAAGGCAATCACGGTGAGGACGTCAAGGAGTACTACTATTTTCTCGACGCCCTGCCCTCCCACGCCTATTGCAAGATGCTTTACAAATATCCCCAGGAAGCGTTTCCCTATGCTGAACTGGAAGAGCATAACAGCCGCCGCAAAGCCGAAGAAGACGAGTACGAGTTGATCGACACCGGCCTGTTCGATGACAATCGCTATTTCGACATCCTGGTCGAATACGGCAAGGGCGACATCGATGATATTCTGCTCAAGGTTTCGGCCACTAACCGGGCGGCAGTGGCCCATCCGCTGACGGTTATAGTTCAGCTCTGGTATCGCAATGTCTGGAGTTTCTCCTCCGGCGTCCCGCGCCCCGCCCTGAAGCTCCAGGATGGGGCCGTGCATTGTGACCATCCCGATTTCTCAGATCTCTCAATGGTCGGCGATCAGGCGGAGTTTTTGTTCTGCGACAACGATACTGCGGCTCCCGATGTACCCTATCCCAAGGAGTCATTTCATCTCGCCGTGGTTGAATCCCGAGCAGAGTCGCTCAATCCTGCAATGACCGGAACCAAGGCGGGACTCAAATTCGAAGCAATGGTCGAAGCTAAAGAGACAGTCACGTTCAGGGCTCGGCTCGGGAGAAATAAGACGCTGGAAGACTTTGAACAGGTCATGAATCAACGTCGAGACGAGGCTGATGAATTCTATCACCAGCTGCAATGCCGGATTGCCGATCCAGAGAAGCGGTTGATCCAGCGTCAGGCCCTGGCCGGAATGATCTGGAGTAAACAGTTTTACTACTACGACGTCGATCGCTGGCTCGAGGGCGACCTTATCCCACCTCCATCATCAAGACAAGGAGGACGCAACCGGGACTGGCGCCATATGCGTAACCGCGATGTGATCTCCATGCCCGACACCTGGGAATACCCCTGGTATGCCACCTGGGATCTGGCCTTTCACTGTCTGCCCCTGGCCCTTATCGATTCCTATTTCGCCAAGCAGCAGCTGCTGCTTTTCACCCGTGAGAATTATCTGCACCCCAACGGACAGCTGCCGGCTTATGAATGGAATTTCTGCGATGTCAATCCGCCGGTACACGCCTGGGGCTGCTGGCGAGTCTTCCAGATAGACAGGGCCCAGCGCGGCGGGGATGGCGACCTTGCGTTTCTTGAGCAGGTTTTTCACAAGCTGCTTCTCAACTTTACCTGGTGGGTGAACCGCAAGGATGTGGAAGAGCTCAATGTCTTCCAGGGAGGATTTTTGGGGCTGGACAACATCGGCGTCTTCGACCGCTCCAAGCCGCTGCCCACCGGCGGCCATATAAACCAGGCCGACGGCACCGCCTGGATGGCCATGTACAGCCTCAACATGATGAGAATCGCCCTGGAACTGAGTCTGCATAATCCGGTCTACGAAGAGATGGCGATCAAGTTCTTCCGTCATTTTCTTAATATCGCCAAAGCAATGACCAATATGGCAGGCTGTGGTATTGGCCTCTGGGATGAAGATGACAAATTCTATTATGATGAACTGTCATTGCCCGATCAGCATGGCGAAATGCAGCGTATTGCCCTGAAGGTACGTTCGCTGGTTGGAATCATACCGCTGTTCGCCGTTGAGACCATCGAACCTGAGACCCTGTCCAGGCTGCCCCGCTTTGGCCAGGCGCTTAATGAGATATTCGACAAGGAACCGGAACTGGCCGGCCTGGTCTCTCACTGGCATGAGCCGGGCCGCGGTGACCGCCGCCTGCTGTCCCTGCTGCGCGGCCATCGGATGAAGCGGTTGCTGCACCGCATGCTCGACCCTGGTGAGTTTCTCTCAGAATATGGTATCAGGAGCCTCTCAAAGACTCATGAAACCAACCCCTACGTCTTCGAAATGGCCGGTCAACGCTACGAGATCAAATATGTCCCCGGGGAATCCACCAACCGCATGTTCGGCGGCAATTCCAACTGGAGAGGGCCAATCTGGCTGCCGATCAATTTTCTGATTATCGAGTCGCTGCAAAAATTTCATCACTATTATGGCGATGATTTCAAAATCGAATACCCGACCGGCTCGGGTCAGTACAGCACCATACTCGAGGTCGCTGAACATCTCTCCAAACGGCTGGTACGACTATTTCAGCTCGACGAATTTGGACAGCGGCCCATCTACCACCACTGTGAGCGCATGCAGCAGGATCCGGAGTTCAGGGATCATTTGCTTTTTTATGAATACTTTCATGGGGACAACGGACGCGGTGTCGGGGCCTCACACCAGACCGGCTGGACCGCCCTGGTGGCCAAACTTCTCTATCCGCGCCGCCCTCTGAGAAATTGACAAATTTGAGGATAAACATGGATGCCAAGTTTCCCGAGGTGGTGATGCCTAAATGTCCCGCCATCCAGCTCCTCAAAGGGCAGAAAGCGATGGTTACCGGGGCAAATTCCGGTATCGGACGCGCCGTCGCCGTGGCCCTGGGCCATGCCGGAGCAGACGTCATAGTCAACTATGTGGTCAATCGGGAAGAGGCCGAAGAAGTCTGTGAGGAGATACGCCATTGCGGCAGCAGCGCCAAGGCCATTCTGGCAGATGTTGCCGACGAACAGCAGGTGCAGGATATGTTCAGGGAGGCCATCGATACCTTTGCCACCATCGACATCTTGGTCAACAATGCGGGCATTCAGCGTGATGCTCCGTTCGACGAGATGACGCTGGATCAGTGGCGAAAGGTTATCGATGTCAACCTCACCGGCCAGTTTCTTTGCGCCCGTGAAGCCATTCGTGAATTTAAACGACGCGGAGTCAACCAGGAAGTATCCTGCTCGGCGGGAAAGATCATCTGCATGAGTTCGGTACACGAACTGGTTCCCTGGGCTGGTCACGTCAACTACGCAGCCAGCAAAGGCGGGGTGATGCTGATGATGAAAAGTATCGCCCAGGAAGTGGCCCCCTACCGCATCAGAGTCAATAGCATCGGTCCCGGAGCAATCCGCACCCCTATTAACCGTTCGGCCTGGGAAACCAAAGAAGCGTATGATAAGTTGATGGAACTAGTGCCCTACAAAAGAATCGGCGAACCTGAAGATATTGCCAGGGCTGCGGTCTGGCTGGCCTCGGACGAGGCTGATTATATAAATGGGACAACGCTGTTTATCGATGGCGGCATGACCCTCTATCCCGGTTTTACTGAAAACGGCTGATTAGTTACCATTTGTAAATATCTTGGGGAGACATAAATGAACACCTTTATCGTCTGTTATCATCCCGAGCCATAGAGCTTCAAAAGGGCCTTGCTCAGTGAGGCGAGCGTAGCGCTCGAGCAGGCGGGCCCGGCGGTCGATCAGATAAACACTCGGCGAATTGAAATATTATTTATGGTAAAATGATAGCGGCATGGATCTATTAAGATTTACTGCGTGAAGCTGCAGAGCAAATACAACTAAGGAGAGAGGAAGATAATGAAATTATTTAAAATTGCGTCTCTGGGACTGCTTATTTCAATTTTATTTTGTGGTTCGAATGCTTCAGCCATTGATCTCTATGGGTATGGAAGTTACTGGGGCAAGCAGGATGTTGATGGATCGTGGGGTGCGGGAGTTGGCCTCGCCATTCCGCTTTTTACTGAACATCTGCGACTTGACGCGAGAGCCACTTTCTTTTCTGACAGCGATGCAGGGAGTGTTTATAGAGATGTGACTCTGATACCGTTAGATCTTGGACTGCAAGTACATATTCTGCCCTACGGCGATTTAGATCCCTATCTTCTTGGGGGAGTGTCGTTTATTTACGTGGATAATTCCAGCGAGATTGATTTGGACACCAAAACGAGTGGGTATATCGGTGTGGGACTCGATGTGTCGCTGGGGACATCACTGGTGAAACTTTTCGGTGAGGCGATTTATAGATTTACCGAACTCGAAAGTGTTCTGGACGAGAGCATCGATGTGGGGGGATTCACCGGCAACGTCGGTGTCAAGATTCATTTTTAAACGATAATTTACTTCTGGCAGGGATACTCCTAGAGCTCTGCTTCAATTTTTCTAAAAAGTCCCCGGTAAAAGCTGCAGCGCTCAGCGGCCTCTTTCAAAATTGCATCGAGGTCCTTTTCAAACTCCACCAGAGTCGTATCAGAGGTAACCACAAAAGGAGCGGACCTCACAATGCAGCGCGCTGCAACCATCGACTCACGTTCATCGAGACCGGAGTATTTTTTCAGTCCCTGGATTATCTCTGGTTCCAGGCTGTGAACCATATTCATCTTATCAACCATGGTAGTTGCATCTTGCCCGAACACGGGAAAAACCACAGTAAGTATAGTGATGGTGATCAGTATCCGTTTCATTTTTCTGTACTTATTTCCTCACTTGGACGGGTCTTCCAGCGTCGATGCATCCAGAACCACTGGTCGGGATAGAGCCGGACATAGTGTTCCAGACGCGATGTGCAGTGCTGGGTAATATTGTGGATATTTTCCTCTGTTGCACCTGCCTGGTAATCGATCTCCACAGGCTCGAAGATGACTTTTATGGTGCCATCCGGCTGGCGGATTGAGGCAAAAAAAATTATCGAAGCGCCAGTCTTGCAGGCGAGCAAAGCAGGGCCTCTCACCGTCGAGCAGGGTCGCCCGAAAAAGTCAACGAATGTACCCCATCTTTTCTGATTTTGATCGATCAGCATGCCGACCGAGCCGTTCTTGCGTAAAACTCTGATAACCGCCTTGGTAGAAGATCTCTTCGGTATCATTTCACCGCCGGTTGCTTCACGATGTTCATTGATCCTGTCGTTTATGTACTTGTTGGATACCTTTGCCACCACTACGCTAAAACGGTAGCCCTTAGCTGGTAATGAACTGCTGGAATACTCCCAGTTGCCGAAATGTCCGCCAACGATGATCACCCCACGCTTTCTCTCCAGGGCCTGAACCAGTATCTCTTCATCAGCCAGGTCGACAATCGCCCCTACCTCTTCCGGGGACAGGGTCGGCAACCGGAGGTGTTCGATGACATTCATACCGAGATTCTGATACGTGCCTCTAGCGATTTTCTTGATCTCTGCTCTAGGTTTTTCTGGAAAGGCCTGCTCGAGATGATCGACGACGACGGCCCTGCGCACGGGGACGCAATAATAGATGAAATCACCAACCAGACGGCCCAATCGAAGTATTGTCTGTCTCGACAGGTTGCGGATCAGAAAACCGATGCACATCAAGAGCTGATACTCTATATAGTGCCGCACCTGTTTCATAGTTTGAAAACGTGAAGATCTTTTTTCGGAAATGGTTTGAGGTAGAGGTAAATCAGCCGGCTTTTGCGGGTTGGACTGAGTGACAAGTGATTGCTTTTTCAATATTTTCTAACCTTCTATCAGCGTTATCTCTACTGCGTTAATCAGAACTGCATTCTATTGTACTCAGATCATATTTGCGAGCGTATACAATACATCGGTTCGAGTTGCCATTTAAAAAATACATTTGCTTACTAAACCCATTGATGATGTTCAGTCAAACACATGAGTTTACCATCCACGTTAAGTGTCCCGTGCTGTCAGTGAAGACAACCAATCAACTGGTTAGCCCGCTCAACACTTTCGGCGATGAGATGAATGTACACCCCCCTTGAGGGCAACTGCTTCCGAATAATTTCAAGGTCGTGTTCGTCGAGCTCGCCCCAAATAATAAGGTTCTTTCTTTCAACGACTTTTTGGAACAACTCCATTGTTTCAGCAATTGTTGGTCCACCAATATCTTTGTTAATCTCTATTACTTTGAGCTGATCCATCTCGAGCAATTCGTCGACAATGAAAAATGAGGAAGGATGCAGGTGGATTGCCGTATAGTCGTAATCCTTACAGATATATTCGCCGCAGGGCCGCAACATCTGTTTGAAAAGTGCTGGCGACAACAAGGCGGACAGATCTTCCTGATACCAGATGCACTTACCCGGAGCCCAGACATTGTAGAAGCCCAGAGAACGGCCGCCATGAAAATCATCGCAGATATCTTCCTGGGCCTTTATCACCTTCATGAAGCATTCGGTGAGATTGTGCAGTGCTGCGCTGGATTTTTCGGGATGAAGCATCAGCGCAAATACCATTTCCTGCTGTCCCAGGAGGGCACCCAACATGTCTGAGGGTCCTCTCATTATGGGCATACCAACGGGGAACCTGTCATCGGATAAATCGACAAGATGTCTGGTGAATTCCAGATACTTCGCCAGCCACTCATTCTCCGGACTTAATTCTTTCGGTTCAAAATTCTCGATGGTTGCACCTGTCGGCTTGGAAACAAAACTGGCTTCCATGGCCTGTATTTCGCACCCAAGCATGGCTTCCATCCAGGGGATTCCGGTGTAAGGGGTTCCGACCCAGAACCCATCCTGCGCAACCAGCAAGGATTCATTATACATTCGCTCATAATCTGACATGAACGCTGGTACATCAAGCATATCCGGAGTGATCAGTTTCCCCGGTTCAAGCAGGCTTTTAGCGCTGCTATAATGCCTGCTGAAGAAAAAATCCTCGGCAATGGTTACCGAAACGAGCGGTCTTTGTGTATCCTCTCTATTCCAGTATTTCCTGTGCTGTTCGATCTTTTGATCCATGGAGTCTGTCATTCTGTCCCCTCTCGATTAACCTGAACACACTGTGAGCTTCTCTAGACCCTATTAGTCGGAACTATACTTCGCCACAGCCTCCATATTCAACCTCAGCCCCAAACCGGGTTTATCGGGAATAGGCAGCATCCCTTCATCATCAAGTTGCCAGGCTTCGTCGGCAATATCATCCACATAGGGGGAGCCGGTAAGATATTCAACCAGATCGGTGGCGGCAAACGCTGAGGCCAGTTGCAGATCAGCAGCCAGGCCAACAGCAGTATTCCAGCCGTGGGGAATAAAGCGAATCCCATATTCCTCAGCCATCCAACCGATCCGGCGTTCTTCACTGATACCGCCAACCTTGGTGACATCGGGCTGGACAATATCAAACGCACCGGCCTGCAGCCAGGGCTGAAATGATTGACGGCGGGTGAAAACCTCTCCACCAGATATCGGCACTGAAGCGTTCTGTCTCAAAAGAACATAGTCCTGTAAGGCATCTGGTTTCAACGGTTCTTCAAACCAGGCCACATCATAATCGGCCAGCATTTGGGCCGTTCGCAATGCCCATTTATAGCCATTGTCCCAAAAGGCGTCGCTGCCCCCGGCATCCACCATCAAAAGAGCATCCGGGCCTAAGGCTTCCCGGGCCGTTCTCACAATTTCCTCGTCCAGCGCATGGCTATGACGCCCGAACGGACCCCAACCGATTTTAAACGCCCTGAAGCCTTGCGCTTTCAATTGCTGAAGATACTCGGCCAGTGGTGCTGGAGCCTGCATGAGCACCGAGGCATAGGCTCTGACCCGATCTCGGTAACGACCTCCAAGCAGTCGGCCGACCGGCTGCCCGGTTGCTTTTCCCAAAATATCCCACAGGGCAATATCAATTCCGCTGATCGTATGGGTTATCGATCCGCCTCTGCCAAGCCAGAACATGTTCTGATGCAGTTTTTCACAAACACGCTCCGGTTCCAGAGCATTCTCCCCGAGATAAAGCGGTTCTAGCACGGCTAATGCGCTTTTAACGAGATCAACATTGGTGAACACACTGCCCAGGCCGGTTAATCCTTCATCGGTGGTGACAATAATCAGCGTGTGCACGCAGTCATCCCGTTCCAATTCGTCGCTCCAGCCACCCTCTGGAGTAGCTCCGCGCAAGCCGATAGCTCGAATTTCCTGAATTTTCACCCTTTCCTCCCTAGAAGTTGACACCATTTACAATAGGGCAAATTATCGTAGGCACTCTCCCCCATCGAGACTGCAACCCAATTGGAACTACCATGAATAGATTTCGAAGCAGTGCCATAACATGCTCCCCAATTCCCGGTCACTACCTGATTTTCCAACTATTCAAACTAGTCTCACGAATCGGTAGAAACACATGCGTAATAAAAGTACCTGAACATAAAAACTGCAGCTTGGCAATCTGCACAATTGACGGTAGATATTCATATGGATGGCCTTCCTGGTTGCATGCCAATTTGCTTATTCAATTTCATTTTTATAATTGGACAATCTCGGGTACTCTCCGCACGACCCCACACAACATTGATGGATTAATGATACAACGAATATTTCTGCACGGTCTCGATTCTTCCGGCAGGGGAACCAAGGGCACCTATTTCTCGACCCGCTATCCCGATATGCTGCGTCCCGATTTTGAGGGCACCCTGCAGCAAAGGCTGTCGCAGCTCCACAACCTGCTGGCTAATGACCAGAGATTTATTGTCGTCGGTTCTAGCTTCGGCGGACTTATGGGCGCCTGTCTGGCCATGGATAAACCGCAGAATGTGCACCGTCTTATCATGCTGGCGCCGGCTCTTAACTTTCATGAATTCCAGGTCCCGGCCCAAAAAATCGAGACCGAAGCCGTACTTATCATCGGCAAAGACGACGTCGTAACGCCCCCTGATATCGTCGTACCCGCTGCTCAGACCACTTTCAGCGATCTGCAGGTCAGCATCGTTGACGACGATCACCTGCTGCACCAGACCTTCTTCAGCCTTGACTGGGACTATCTTCTGTGGCGGGAATAAAAGGGGGGGGATACGACCTTCCTGCGTTACTCCGTCATCGTCCTTTTCAGCTTGTTCTGCTCCTCTCACTTCGCCAGAACATCTGAAGTCTACTTGCAACGGGAAAGCTCAGGTCAGCAGCATGGAATCGTTGGCCAGTTCCTCGCCCTGCACCCGGTAAAACTGCTGGAGCAGATCGTCGACGCTGAGGCTCTGTTTCTCTTCGCCGCACACATCAAGAATGATCCTGCCCTGGTGCAGCATGATCAACCTATTGCCGAGGTCGATGGCATGCTTCATGTTGTGGGTGATCATTAGGGTGGTCAAGTTCTGTTCGGCAACGATTTCCCGGGTCAGCGACAGAATCTGTCCGGCGGTTTTGGGGTCGAGTGCGGCGATGTGCTCATCGAGCAGCAGCACCTCCGGCCTGACCAAGGTGGCCATTAGCATGGTCAGGGCCTGGCGCTGGCCGCCGGAAAGAAGCCCAACCCGATCCTGGAGACGTTCCTCGAGTCCCAGGCCTATTTTAGCCAGTTCCCTGGCGAACAGTTCTCGGTCACAGGCCCGAACCCCCGGACCGAGCCCCCTTCTCTTGCCGCGGCGCAATGCCAAGGCCATATTCTGTTCGATTGTTGCCGACGGGCACGTCCCCAGCAGAGGATCCTGAAAGACCCGGGCGATCAGTTTCGCCCTTTTGTATTCGGGCCAGCGGGTGACCGTAAGGTCGCCAATGGAAATCGCACCTGAATCGAGAAAGAATGAGCCGGCCAGGGCATTGAGCAGGGTCGACTTGCCGGCGCCGTTGGAGCCGATTACCGTAGTAAAGTCGCCGTTAGCCACCTGCAGATCGATATCGTTCAGCGCCAGCACCTCGTTGACGCTGCCGCGATGAAAGTATTTGGTGCAGTGCTCGATGGTGATCATTGGGCCAGCAGTTTCTTTTTAACGTTCGGGGCAATCAGGGCGCCAATCACCAGCAGGGCGGTAATCAGGTTCAGGTCGCTCGGGCTGAAGGTGAATCCGCCAAGGTCAAGGCCAAGGGCAAGCGCAATGGCCAGCCGGTAGACCACCGAGCCGAGCACCGCGGCAACTATCGCCCGGGCGATCGACCTCGATCCGAAGACGGTCTCCCCGACAATCACCGAGGCCAGGCCAGCAATTATCGTCCCGATACCCATGCCCACATCGGCCGCCCCCTGATTCTGGGCGATCAATGCCCCGCTCAAGGCGACCAGACCATTGGAAAGCCCCACCCCGACAATGATAATGAAGTGGGTATTGACTCCCTGGCTGATGATCATCTGGGCATTGTCACCGGTTGCCAGGATCGCCTGCCCAAATTCAGTTCTCAGAAACCAGATCACTCCTCCCATGACAACCAGGCTGAACAGACTGAAGACCACCAAACTGGCGAGATGAGGTGGCAAGCCCAAGGCGATGACTGGATCAAAAACAGTGTTTGAGCCGATCAGGGCGATATTGGGACCGCCCATGATGCGAATGTTGATTGAGTAGAGGGCGATCATCGTCAGGATCGAGGCCAGCAGGTGCAGGATCTTGAACTTGGTGTTCAAAATCGCGGTAACCATGCCGGCTGCAAACCCGCCCATTGCCGCAAATAAAAGGGACAGATAGGGATTGAGCCCGGACGTGATGGCCACGGCTGAAATGGCAGCCCCCAGTGGGAGGCTGCCATCAACGGTAAGATCGGGAAAATCGAGGATTCTGAAGGTAAGGTAAACCCCGATAACCATGATTCCATAAACGAGCCCTTGCTCCAGGGCTCCAATGGCAGCGTAGAATGTCATCGAGGCTGTTTACCTGGAAAACAGCGTTACTCGTAGATCTTGCTTGCCTGCTTGACCAGTGCTTCCGGAGCAGGTGCGCCCATGGCTTCTGCCGCTTTCAGGTTGATCTGCAGCTGCAGCTCTTCTTGAAATTCGACCGGCAGCGAAGACGGTGCGGCGCCCTCGAGTATTTTCTTGGCCATGGCGCCTGTCTGATATCCGTGCTTGTAGTAATCGAAGCCCATGGCCGCCACAACACCGCGTTCCACCGAAGCGACATCGGCGGCAAAGATCGGCAGTTTGTTCTGGGTACCGACCTTGATCACCGATTCAAGGGCGGCGACGATGGTGTTGTCGGTCGGAATAAATACCGCGTCACAGCGGCCAACCAGACTTTTGGCGGCGGCGTAGACATCGGCTGTTTTCGGGGCGGTGGCCTCGACCACGGTAAAACCGAACTTATCACTCAGTTCCTTGACCGAGGCGACGATCGCTTTGGAGTTTGCCTCACCGGCGTTGTAGAGGATGGCAAGCTTATTGATATCCGGCTTGTAGGTCATGATCATCTCGAGATGCTTCTCGGTCGGCAGCAGATCGGAGACGCCGGTAACGAACTCACCGGGCTTGTCGACACCTTCCACCAGACCCGCAGCTACCGGATCGGTAACCGCGGTGAACAGCATCGGCCTTTTCAGTTCGGCCGGAGCTTTGCTGAGCGCCTGGGCAGTGGCCTGGGCAGATGGAGTGGCGATGGCGACGAGCAGATCGCTTTTCTCACCGATCATCTGCTGGCCGATCTGGGTGGCAGTACCCATGTTTGCCTGGGCATTATGGACCTTGAATTCGGCCTCTACCCCGTTGTCCTTCAAATAATCCTGCAGTCCTTTGAGCACCGAGTCCAGGGCAGGATGTTCAACGAACTGGTTCACCGAAATCATCGGCGCAGCGGCGAGTGCGCCGGCAGCCGCCAGAATGGCTGAAGCTGTCAGAATCATCAACAGTTTTTTCATGGAAACTCTCCTAGATCTGAGGTTCATTACAGCAATGTATTTGACCTACCCAAAAAGAGGCTGAGCACGACTTCTAGTCCATTTGTCCGTCCAGGTCAACACGATTGTAAACCGGTTCGGGTGGTGCTGAAGTTGAATATTTTTATCCAGAACTCAGTTGCAGGACTTACAAATTCAGGAAAAATTGTTCCTCTGTTCCCTCAAGGCGGCAAAAACTGCCACCCTGCCAGATGACTCCAGGCGTTCTTCCCTTTTCAATTGGTCGATTATCGCGCCGTCTTCGATACGCAGGAAAGGATTGGTTTCAAGTTCTTCCTTAAGTGTCGAAGGTGCAGAAGGCCGGTCCTCTCGACGCATATCAGCAACTCGTGCGGCCCGCCTACCAATGGCCGGGTTGGTGGGATCAACCTGGGCGGCAAAGCGAAGATTCAATTCGGTATACTCATGACCGAAGAAGACACTGCACTGGCTGCCGCAGGCGCTGATGCGGTCGAGGGAATGAACCATCTGCTCGGCAGTCCCCTCGAACAGTCTGCCGCAGCCGGCCCCGAACAGGGTGTCCCCGACAAAAAGGTGATCCTCGACGCAAAAGACGACATGGGTCGAAGTATGTCCTGGCGTGTGCATCACCGTGGCTTCGAGATCGCACACGGAGAAGCTTTCATTGTCCTGCAGCGGTTTGGTTATCAGCGGAATCCTTGTTCGGTCCTGAAAAAAACCATAGACATCGAGGCTGCCATACTCATCCAGCAGATCGGCCAGGCCGCCGATATGGTCGTGATGGTGATGGGTGCAGAGTACCGCCGAGAGCTCAAGGCCCCGGTCATCGATGATATTCATCACAGGCCAGGCCTCGGATGGATCGACGACGGCGGCCTGCTTTCCGTTTATAATCAAGTAGGTGTAGTTATCATACAGACAGGGAACAACCACAACTTCCATGTTTTCACCTCGCAGATAGATATTTCTCCATGACAAATCATTTACTTGCCTTATACATCTCCATAGTGCGCGGGTACAGAAACACCTATATCTCCAATTGATTCAGAATACACAATAGTATAAGCAGTTTGCACCATTTGCCCCTTAAATTTTTACCCTGACAGCATGCTCAACCTCTCATGATATACAGGCGATTCGGCAAAACGGGCCTGGATATGCCAGTTCTGAGCTTTGGCTGTATGCGCAGCATGCACAGCTGGCAGACCGCACAGGAAGCTGAGATCCCACAGAGTTCTCAGGACAACCTGAGACTGATCGTGGAAACAGCACTGTTGCATGGCATCAACCACTTCGAGACGGCCCATGGCTACGGTTCATCGGAGCAGCAGTTAGGCCGGATTCTGCCGCACATACCCAGAAACGACTTCATTCTGCAGAGTAAAGCCGTACCCAGCGATGATCCCCAGGAATTCGTCGCCAAAGTGAAATTGTCAATGACCCGGCTTGGCGTTGACCGGCTGGAACTTCTCGCCTTGCACGGACTCAACGACCATCGTTCCCTCTGGCAGTGTTGCAGGAAAAACGGCTGCCTCGCGGCCGCCCGAAAACTGCAGGACGAGGGGCTGGTCGATCATGTCGGCTTCTCGGGCCACGGGCCCACCGACGTCATTCTTCAGGCCCTTGCCCATCAGCAGGACGGCGGCTTCGATTTCTGCAATATCCACTGGTACTATATTTTCGATGCGAATCGCGAGGCGATCGACTTTGCAGACGCCCACGAGATTGGGATTTTCATCATCAGTCCTTCCGACAAGGGCGGTCACCTGCATTCACCCACCATCAGACTCCAGGAGCTTTGTGAACCGCTGTCGCCGATGCTGTTCAACGATCTCTACTGCCTCGACAAAAAAGGGGTGTGCACCGTGAGTGTGGGCGCCTCGGAACCACACCATTTTGACGAGCATCTCAAGGTGCTGCCTTTTCTTGAGAGCGGTGACCGGACCGCATTTGAAGCCGCTGACGCCAGGCTGCGGGCCGCCATGGACGAGATCTCCGGCCATGAGCGCCCGGACCACCACTGGCACAGTTTCCCCGGTTGGGATAGTGCTCCCGGCAACGTCAACATCAAGATGACACTGTGGCTGGCCAACCTCTACCGAGCCTGGGACATGAAAAATTTCGCCAGGGAACGCTATGCGATGCTCAATCGCGGCTCATCCTGGGTACAGGGAAATGACGGAGCAAAGGCTGCAGATCTCGATTTTTCTGAAACCATGAAACCCTCTGAGCTTTCAGCAGATAGACTCAAGCAACTGCTGATTGAAGCGCATGCGCTGCTGAAGAAAAATGATGAGCGGTCTTGAGCAGGCCTCCGGTCAGCTCGCGTCTTTGTCAATATCGCGATGGGACGCTCGAACCTGGAAATCAGAGCCTACGGATAACTTATGGGTCAGGGCTTCCACCACTGCCACCGAGCGATGGCGGCCGCCGGTGCAGCCGATACCGATGCGAAGGTCTCTTTTGTTCCTTACCATGCCGGCAGCGACTAAGAGCAACAGCGGCTCCAGCAATTCCAAAAAATCCCTTCCCTGATCGCTGCCAACCACGTAGCTCGACACTTCTTCCTGCAGACCTGACTTGGGGCGCAGATCCTCCTGCCAGTATGGGTTTGGCAGAAATCGGACATCGAAGAGCAGATTGGCATCAACGGGTACCCCGTGTTTGAAGCCAAAGGAGAAAAGCAGGATCCTCACATTCTCTTTGCTGGCCGCACTCTGACTATCCATGGGCAGGTTTCAAATTGAGGCTAAGATTTCCGGCTTCACAGCCTTTCGACCGACCGGTCGCATCCAGTTCACCGCAGGGTACCCTAGGGCTACCACGCTATGGATCCGGTAGTTCTTGTCAAGATCTAGCAGCCGGTTAATCGACGGGTCCCGCCGTGCTGCCTCGACCACATAGCCTATCAGGCAGCTACCCAGGTCCAGGGCCTCGGCCATCAGCAGAATATTCTGACTTGCCAGCAGCGCGTCCTCGGCGGGACAACTCGAGCGGCGATCGGCGGCCACGATGATCGCTGCAGGAGCACCGTGAAAAAGTCGATCTTCACGCGACTTGTCCCAGCCCTTCAAAGCTTCCTGCACTTTTTGATAGTATCCCTCATAATAGTTGTGCAGCGCCGGGTAGCCCAAAAGCTTCAGCACGCTTCGCATCATCGGCTTGGCCGCCTTGCGGTTGAGCCGTCGATAAAAATCCGCGGTAACCTCACCGAGTCTGATTACCCCCTCACGATTAGGCAGAACCAGAAATTTCCAGCCCTGGCTGTTGGTACCGGATGGAGCCGTCACCGCCGCTTGCAGCAGATCATCAATCAGCGCCCGGTCAACCGGTTTATCTTGGTACAGCCGGCACGATCTCCGCTGTTTCATGATCTCCATGAGCATTTGCGAGGGAAGCGGGTCCACCCATGAGGTGGCACCTCCGCTATCGATCGATGTGAGTTCGGGAGCTGAGCTCAGAAATGGGACAGAAACAGCCTCGGCCGGACACACCGCATAACAGTGACCGCATTGCATGCATGACTCACCATCGATAAATGCTTTATCCGACAAACCGGCACCTATTACGCGATCCGGGCAAATCGACCGGCAGGCACCGCAGCCAATGCAGCGTTGTTGATCTATCAGCGGTACTTTACTTGTCATGACTCTCACTCCACATCGCCTCCGAGCAGGAGGATGATCAGTTCCCTGGTCATCTCGTAAATCGTGGGATCTGAGCTGGCTCTCGGTCCCGCCACATTGAGCACCTTTATACCCGAATTTTCGATCCAGGCGGCTGTTCTCTGGCAAGCCTGATGCATTTCGACACGGGAAAAATCGATGTGCAGACAGGGTTTGGCCCGCTGTAGGGCTACCTTTTGGGTGAGCGCCGAGCCACCGGTGAGTGGACCATGGGAGAGGATTAGGGTGCCGTCCCCATCGATTACGTTGCGCTCGGTTCTGTCGCTGTAACGATCGGAATCGATCTCATGCATTGTATAGGAGAGCGGCAGCATGCCCGCTTCGGTTTTCCGACCGGCGGGTATGGTGCCGCCATGGGGAACATCACAAGCGATGGCCCCGTCCAGTCCACCCTGATCGGCACCGGTCTGCCCCCCTGATATGATTTTCTCAAGTCTCACCCGCATCGGTCTGCTCACTTGTTCATTGGTCAAACTGTCTCGAATATGCCGGAAAACCGGCTGTCCGTCAACCGCCCTGCCACCCGGATATTAATGGTCAGCAATTTTGACAATCACAACCCTGATCAGGTATAAATCACGAATTCAAGCAAGACACAACGGAAACCGGCATGGATAGAAAAACGATTCACCGAAGTCACTGGCAAAGCCAGCTCATCGAAGTGGTGGATGAAGGTAACACCCGTTCTCTATATTTCGGCGGTCATGTTCTGCAGTCAAGTATGTACCTCTCAGCCCCACAGAAGCTGGCACTGTCCTATACCCGTTTTATGGCCTCCCCGTTGCTGATCGATGACGCGCCCGAGCGCATCCTGGTGGTCGGAGTCGGTGCCGGTTCACTGGTTCGGTTTTTCCATCATCACTTTCCCGACGCGCTTATCGACGGTATCGATTATTCCACTGAAGTCATCGATCTCGCCCGCAGCCATTTTCATCTTCCAGCCGACTCGAACGTAGCTATCCACTGCTGCGGAGGGTTCGAGTTTCTCTCACAAAGAGAAGATGAATATAACTACGATCTGATTCTCATAGACGCGTTTGATACCTCGGGCATGTCCATGGAGATCTATGCAGGAGAATTTTTCGATCTCTGCCTCGATCACCTGGCTTTCTCGGGTATCCTCTGTCTGAACCTGTGGAGCGGTGATCACTCGAGAATGGAGGATGTGGCCATGGAGATCGGTATCCGTTTCGACTCTACGCTTGAGCTGCCGGTACCCCAGCGCGGCAACGTGATCTGCCTGGCCGGCCGGGAAGACGTGCTGTCGGCGATCATCGATCTCGACAGTGCCGAACTAGACTTTTTGCAGGACAGATTTGATCTCAACTTCAGGGAGATGGTGCGGGTATGCAGGAAGAACAACCTCAATATGTTTCAGCGTATTTCCCGTTTCTTCAGCTGAACCTGCCTTCGTGCCCTTCCAGTATCAAGGCCACTTGATCCTTGAGGTCAACAATTTCCTGCTGCCAGTATGCCTGGGAACCGAAATCGTCGTTAATCCGCGTTCCACCATCCTCGATATACTGCTTGGCACACCAGGACATGTAATGGATAAAACGCATGGCCCTGAGCGGCTCAACAAGCGCCAGTGAAGAACGATCAAAGACATGAAACATTTCATATCCCTCCAGCAGCAGAGCCAGCTCGACCCGAGACTCTTCCAGGTAACCGGGCAGGAGCATCCACAAATCCTGGATTGGCGGACCGACCACCATATCGTCGAAATCGATGATAAAAAACGACTCGCCGGGACGATGGATCAGATTGGAATTGTGGCAATCGCCGTGCAGCCTGATGAATTCGACGCCTTCGAAAAGGGGAATGATGATTTCCAGAAGTTGATCAACAAGATCGACGAATTCCGGAAGCAGGTGGGCAGGAATTAGGTCGTTGTCGCGCAGATAGTCGACCTGGGACCGGGTCGTCTGTTCGGGGTGCAGCCGGTTTCTTCCTGGAGCTGACTGCAGCGCACCGACCGCGTGCAGCCGTCCCAGCAGCCGGCCGAGTTCGAGCCATTGTTCATTTGAATACTCGTCCACGAGCCTGCCGCCACAGCGCGGATAGACGGTGAAACAGATGTCATCGCATAAGGCCAGCGATGAGTCGCCGTCAAGCACCAGTGGGGAGATAACCGGCAGTTCGCGCGCGGCACAGTCGGCCACGAAGCGGTGCTCATCCTCCAGGGCTTCTCTGCTCCATCGGCCGGGCCGGTAGAATTTGCCCACCAGGAAGTTTTCTTCCTCATCCTGGACTTCATAGACCCGGTTGATATAGCTCGCGTGGGGACGGCAGACATTGAGCAGCCGACGACCGGTGGCCCGTTCAATACAGCCCAGAATGGTGTCCGGATCAAGGCTGGAAAATGGTGATTGGCTCATCTTACCATCCTGAATATGTTGATTCTTGTGTTGTGCTGCTAAATTGTTGTCGGATGTTAACTAAGAACTTATAAATTACACATCCAATGACCATTAGACCACCAGAAAGTGGAGGCTGCGCCTCATACTGCCAGGTTTGGAACACCCCGCTAACGGTCAAATTGTCGATTCACCTCTGAGCCACCCTTCTGAGGTTGCTTGCTCTGTGATCTGTTCTGATTAATGTATCACTAAAGCACTTCAGCCACCTTTTATTACCTGTGA
>JABDQA010000093.1 GCA_013042475.1 Desulfofustis sp. | reverse complement strand
GCTTTGGGGTAGGTGTCAGAATCGGTAGCGATCGAGTTGAAATCCTCGATGGCGTCTGAGAGGATTGTCTCGCTGTCTTTCAGGGTCCAGCCAGCAACTTTTTTCCGTGCCCGGGCGACATGTTCTTTCAGAACCGCCAGAGAGTCACCGGAATTCTTTTCTCGCACTGCAGTTGCATGGTGCATGCGAATCAACTGGTCAGCGACCAGCAGCGAGGAAAGCACCAGTGAGATCAGCTTCAGCCTGTTGACCCGAAAGCCAGGTTGCTGGATGGAGTTCAATTTTCTAAATGAGGCAGTTATTACCGGGATATCGCCGTAGCCGCCGTTGAGCAGTCCCTTCTTGATCAGACTGTGATAGTTGGTGGCCCGGCACTGGCCGCCTGTCTCAGTAAACGCGACGGCAACCTCATCCCTGTCATAGGAGCCTGTTTCCAATGCTTTGAGCACGTCTCCGACAGTAACTATTGCCGGGTAGCAGATGTCGTTATTGGTATATTTCAAACCAAGCCTAATCGATTCCCTGTCGGGTGGAGGAAGTATTTCCACCTGATAGCCAAGTGGAATCAGGGATGATTGGGCAAAGAGTGAATAGATTGGCGAAAAATCGGGAAATAGCAGGGTGCGATGCCGGTCTTGGTCAAGATAGGGCGGTAGTGACGGTCGTACTGTTTTTACTGGGGGATTCCCCCCAGGGGTTCTTGCTTCAAGCAGGCTCCTTACACGCAGCCGCGCAGAGCCGATACTCGTGATTTCATCGATCTTGAGGACAACCGGAGTTTTGCCGTAGGTCTTGAGGATGGCCTTGAGTTCGTCGATAATCACCGCATCGGGGCCGCAGCCAAATGAGTTGAACTGGATGAATTCAGCCAGCGGTTCATCCCCGGCCCAGTGTGCAGCGCGGTACAGCCGGTTGGAATATTCCCATTGATCGATCACCTGCAAGGGGTCGGGAACTTCAACGCCATCCAGAGGCAGCGAATCCTCGGTCAGTACATGACACCCCATGGCGGCGATCATCTCTGGGATTTTATGATTGATCAGCGGATCGGTGTGATAAGGCCGTCCACCAAGTACGATGAGCGGCTGATGTGCCGCCCTGGCAGCATCAATGACTTCCTTGCCTTTTGATAACAGTGCCTGTTTGAAGAACTGCTGAGCCTGCAAAGCTTGATCAAAAGCGCGATTGAACACTGTTGTTTCAATAGCAAAGCGTGCTAGAAAGGTTTTGCAGCCCGAGCGAAGCTGTTGATTGTCGTTGAAATTAATGAGGGGGCTGTCCATTGGAACACCGCATGCAACCGGGTTGATAGCGCTGTCGATTACATCGGGGTAGCCGGTTACGATGGGGCAGTTGTAATTATTGGCCGCATCCTCGAAGTTGGGGTGTTCATAGGTTACCCGTGGGTAGAAAATGCGGTCGACTCCGCGCTTCAGCAGATCGAGAATGTGGGCGTGAGCGAGCTTGGCCGGATAACAGATATTATCCGACATTACCGTTGCAGCGCTTTCTTTGATGAGGGAGGTAGTGGAAATGCGAGAGCACGCCACACGCCAGCCGAGCCCCGAGAATAATGTGGACCAGAACGGGTAATTCTCCCAGGTATTGAGAACCATTGGCAGGCCAATGCACATTGTCGTGGCTTCAGGCCGATCCTGCGCTAATTGATCTAATAATGAGAGCTTTTCCGCCACCAGGTTGCGGCCTGGTTTTCTGGAATGACCGCTATTGGTAAATATCTTTTCGCAGCGGTTACCGGTGTAATAGGTTCTGTTTCCGGAAAAGTGAACGGATCTGACGCAGCAATTGTTATTGCACCCTTTACAAGTGGAATCGGTGGTTCTGGTCGGCTGACACACCGAGAGGAGTTTTGCTGGTTCGGTGGCCATGTTCGTCAGTAGTTTTGTGGCTTTTTCTCTGGCAAGGAGTGCGGCCCCGAAGGCCCCCATATATTCGGCTATATCGGGGCATATCACATCGACATTAAGTAGTTTTTCAAACGCTCTGAGGACGGCGGGATTCTTAAATGTTCCTCCCTGGACGACTATTTTGGGGCCCAGGGACGAGACGTCTCCGACGCGCAGCACTTTATGCAGGCAATTCTGGATAACCGAATAGGATAATCCGGCGGCGACATCGGCGACATCGTTGGCTTGACGTAACGCCTGTTTTACGCAGGAGTTCATAAAAACAGTACACCTGCTGCCTAGGTCGACCGGGTGTTTGGCGAAGCAGGCGAGAGCGCCGAATTCTTCAGGGGAGAATCCGAGGGCGTCGCCAAAGGTTTCGATGAAGGAGCCGCACCCGGATGAACAGGACTCGTTTACTTCGATGTCCTGCACTGCCCTGCCGGCAATGTGCACCGCCTTCATGTCCTGGCCGCCGATGTCGAGAATAAAAGAGACATCGGGCTCGAACTCTTGAGCTGCGCGATAATGGGCAAGGGTTTCAACAATGCCGATGTCGAGGGCAAAGGCTGCCTTTATCAGGTCCTCTCCGTAACCGGTGGCGGCGGCACCGCATATGGTCAAACGCTTTGCCAGTGGTTGCATGGCCTTGTCGAGTTGCCTTAGACCGTCACGAACCTTAGCCAGCGGGTCGCCGCGATTTAAAGAGTAGTTTTTGAATAACACGCGGCAGTGATCGTCGATCACCACCATTTTAGTTGTAGTAGAGCCTGCATCGATACCAAGGTAGATGTCGCCTGCAGACGCCTCCGAGAGTGGCGCCGATTTCACCTGGTGGCGCCCTCTCTTCTCTGACCAGGTCGTGTATTCAAATTTGCTTGAGAAAAGCGGTGGATGACAGTCAGAGAGTTCTGTTTTACGAACCCGCTTTTGTAGGGTCTCGATAAGCTGATCGACGTTGAAGCCCTCATCTATATTTTGATCAATGCTCAGGGCGGCGCCATAGGCAGGATAAATGAGCGATTCGGTGGGAAGAATGGCACTATCTACCGGCAGGTTCAAAACGTCGAGCAGGGCGGTGCGTAAAGATTTGAAAAAATGGAGCGGGCCGCCGGTGAGCATTACAGGCCCTTCAATTTTCCGTCCTCGGGCCAGGGAAGTGACCACCTGGCAGGCCACCGCCTTGAACACCGATCTGGCGATGTCGCTTTTTTCTGCGCCGGTATTGATCAGGTTTTGGATATCGGTTTTGGCGAAAACTCCGCACCGTGATGCTATTTCGTGCTCAAGCCCACTTTTCTGGGCATATTCGTCAAGACTTGACAGAGGAACATCGATTAGGGATGACATCTGATCGATGAAAGAACCAGTACCACCGGCACAATTACCGTTCATTCGCATATCGGGACGTGTGCGCTGGTCGAAAAAGATCATCTTGCAATCCTCTCCGCCAATATCGATCAACATGCGGCAGTAGGGATGAAACATCTTTACTGCCTGTGACTGGGCAACCACCTCCTGGATGAACCGTATGCCTGTCTGCTCAGCCAGCCCCATTCCGGCAGAGCCGGTAAAAATGGGATGGACCGGAATATTTCCGCACGTCCGCTGCAGTTCGGCGAGCATGGTGAGCAGGGTTGAAAGGACCTCGGCCTGGTGCCGATGATAGCGCTGGAAGACTATCTTGTTAAACGGGTCGACCAGGACAATTTTTGACGTAGTCGATCCCAGGTCCATGCCGAGATGACAGGCACGGGCCGTGGGTGGGGAAGACAGATCGATCGTCTGGTCCGGCAGATACATGGCTGTTTCGGGATGCGTGACAGTGCGGGCACCCACCTCTCTGACACGAAAAGATCATGACAAAACCACTTTCGTTTCTCATTCGATTATACCAAAAAAAACGCCAATTTCTGATAAAAAGAGAAGCACCGCCGCTAAGGGCAAATAACGAAAAGAAAATCAACATGCCAGCTCATCGAACATAGGAAAGCGGTGTGCTGGTGGATCGAATTATGTTTCTTGACAATCCCGTGGCCGACCTAAACATTTCTTGTACGCGTCTCCCGACGAGCCAATTACCTGCCCCCAACGTGAAGTCAGAGTCATGGATTTACCTGTTTGGGTGTGAGCAGGGCACAATGGCTCCAACAAACTTATTGAATCAGCAGAGGAAGGTATGAAACAATATCTGGATTTGTGCAGAAGAGTAATCGAAGAAGGCGTATGGGTCGACAACCGGCGCACCGGCAAGCGCTGTCTGACCGTGATCAACGCGGACCTCGAATATGATGTCAGCGATGGTACGCTGCCGGTTGTAACAACCAAGAAACTGCTGTGGAAACCGGCGATTGCGGAGATGCTCGGCTATCTCAGAGGGTACACCAGCGCTGCTGATTTCAGAAAAATAGGCTGCAACACCTGGAATGCCAACGCCAACGAAAACGAAGACTGGCTGAAAAATCCCTATCGCAAGGGCACCGACGATATGGGGCGCTGCTACGGGGCCCAGGGCAGGGATTGGCGAAATCCCGAAGGTACACGCATCGATCAACTTAGAAACGTCTACGAGGATCTGAGGCAGGGCAGAGATAACCGTTGTGAAATCATGACCTTCTACAATCCTGGAGAGCGCGACCGGGCCTGTCTGAACCCCTGCATGCACACCCATACTTTCTCGATTCTGGACAACAAATTATACTTAACCTCCTACCAGCGCTCCGACGATCTCCCTTTGGGGCACGCATTCAACCAGGTGCAGGTCGGCTGGCTGCTGCTGGTGATGGCCCAGATCACCGGGCATGAGCCGGCCAAGGCGTATCACAAGGTCATCAACATTCATATTTACGAAGACCAGGTTGAACTGATGCGCGACGTGCAGCTCAAAAGAAAACCCTACCCACTGCCCAAGCTCACCATAAACCCCGATATTAAAACCATAGAGGACCTGGAAACGTGGGTGAGTGTGGATGATTTCGAGTTGCACGGTTATGAACATCATCCGGCCATAAACTATCCATTCAGCGTCTAGGCTTTCTGACTCCATTTTCTTTGGTCCGCCGCCTTTTATCATCATTTGTTCTGGTCATGAAATAGTTCATTGGTAGTAGATCCGTAATAAAATCCTATCTCCAACAGACAGTCTTGCAATACCACAAAGTGGTACTATTATAATTAAACTTTTGGTCGCTGTGGCGGCCTTACCATAAAACCTATAGGAGGGATATCTCATGAAAATAGTACTACTAGGAGCTATACTTTTGTTTCTGACTCCACTTGGTGTAGCGGCAAAAGCGGTGAGCTATGAAGTGGAGGGCAAATCTTACGAAGGATATTACCAGGAGGCTGGCCAAGGTAAACCGCTGCTGATACTGGTGCACGACTGGGACGGTTTGACCAATTATGAGATAAAGCGTGCCGAGATGCTGGCTGAGCTGGGCTACAATGTTTTCGCCGTCGATTTGTTCGGCAAAGGCGTCAGGCCCACGGAGACCGATCATAAAAAGCTTTTGACCGGCGAGTTATACAAAGACAGGGAACGCATGCGAAATCTCTTTAAAGCGGCATACGCAGAGGCACAAAAGATGGCCGGTGAAAGCCCCGGAACGGTAACCTTTGGCTATTGTTTCGGCGGAGCGGTAGTTCTTGAAATGGCCAGGTCGGGAATGGATCTGGACGGATTCGCCTCTTTTCACGGCGGCCTGACGACTCCTGAAGGGCAGGATTATTCCGCCGCGAAAGGCAAAATTATGGTGTTTCACGGGACAGCCGACAGTGCAATCAGTATGGAAGATTTCGGTGATCTGGCGGTGGAGTTGGAAGAGGCACAGGTGGCCCATGAAATGGTGACGTACAGCGGTGCCCCCCACGCCTTCACTGTCTTTGGCTCTGATCGTTACCGCGAGGAGGCTGACAAGCAGTCCTGGAGCCGATTCACAGGATTTCTCGAAGAGAAGTATAAATAATTTCCATCCCGAAACAAGATTTTCTCCACGGGCCTGGGGAAGTCGCTATCCATAAGTAGAGGACGCGACATGTTCCACCAGGCCCATTGTTTTTTCGAGCTGTTCACCGGTGAATCTGTGCATTAGCCCAAGACGCAACAGATCCATATCCACTAATGATTGATGCTGGACAAGCAGCGCCACTGCAGCAAGTGCGCCCTGGGAGCGGGGGACACTCAAGACCTTGGTGTCGAATTCAACGACTTGGGCAGCAGTGTCAGGAAGAACGACCCCGGCCTCCTTTACGATAAGACCACTGGGTTGTGCGTGTAAGATAGTAATTTCTCGGCGTACAACTCCCTCATCGGATAAAGCCAGGATAATGTCAGGGGCCTCAATCCCGGTGAAATCGATCGGCTCGGAGCTAAGAATAACTTCACTGATCGAATGACCCCTGAGAACAGTAATCGGATAGTCGTTTTTCTGAGTTGCATAAAGTCCGCCATGCATGGCCGCAAGGCAGAGAATCTCTGCGGCAGTGTTTACCCGTTGCCCGGCAGCACCCAGAAGAAGGATCTGCATTTTTTTCGAGTGTTCTGGTTTTGACCGGCAGACTATGGGGCGCAAAGGAGGAGGTGGTGATGCTGCTTTGCTGCGTTTCCTGTAGCCTTCACCGAATTCAGGTGGGCTATTTGGGGAATGGGTTCTCCTTGATTTATCAAAGCGCTCTGACAACTCAGTGATAAGTTTGCTGGCTTGTCGGTTTCTTTTGCTGAATCGCCCGGGACATGTCCCGGTTATATCCATAAGGGAAAATCCATCGTATGATATCGCCTGAAAAATTTTCTCAGGCAGATCAGAAGATGTCGCCGGCAGTCGATCGATCCACGACGCGCCGGCTGCCTCGGCGACAGCGCA
>JABDQA010000079.1 GCA_013042475.1 Desulfofustis sp. | reverse complement strand
CAGCTCGATACGGAGGAACTGAGAGCAAAGCAGTCGGTACGGACAACTTTCAAGCTCCCGGAAAAGATCATCAACCTTTTAAAAATCTCTGCTAAGCATTTAAGTATCAAACAAAAAACGTTGCTGGATCAACTGCTCGAGGATGACAAGGCCCTTGAACTACTTGCAGAAGAAGCACTTTCGCATTCTCGCAATGAGAAACACTGCAGACCCAAAACGTTTGTTCTGAGTCAGAAGGCCTTGGACCAAATAGAAGAAGTTTCCAACACCTACGAGATTCCCAGAGATTTTCTGGTTGAATTATCCGTTTCCAGACTTTCTACTTACATCGATTCCCTCGCGCAAACTCATGAAAAGCGGAGAAATTTCTTTAAGGATCTTGATCTGTGCAGAGAGCAACTCGACAATTTGCTAGGAAATGCTGGTGCAGAATTGAAAGAAGATGATGTCTTTTTGATCAAAGTTGAAAATCTCGCAACAAGAACGAGAAAGCTCGTCAGTGAGATCAGAAAGACTATAAAGGATGAGGAAGAATTTATTTATTAGTATTATCAATATATTAATTGACTAAGTGGATGTCATCGGACTGTTTCGCAGTCTTTCGAGTTACCGGCACATCATTTCAGCTTAGGAGGTAGAAGAAGTGATCCTCATAATCGATAACCAAAGCAGTTTCATAAAAAAGTTCAAACGCCAATTTCTTTCGGAACAAGACTTTGACTACGTATTTTTCGACCACAATCAGCCGATTACCCTGTCTGTAAAATCAGAGGTGTCAGGCGTAATGCTTTCCGGGGGTAGAGGGAACCCGTATGAACCCCTGAACCTGACCGCCAATTTCGTGGCCCTGATGAACTTTGATGTGCCGGTCATCGGCTTCTGCCTCGGCCATGAAATCATTGCTGCGGCGTATCGTGGAAGGATCAAGAAGCTGGACAAGTATCGTCAGAAACGGGAAATCGTGCGCATCACCATGGACGATCCAATCTTCGAGGGGGTGGACAACCGGGAAGTGGGTCTGGTCAAACGCCACACATTTCATGTCTCCGAGCTGCCGGAAACGTTTGTTTCCCTCGCCGAATCGGATACAACCCCGAATGAAATCATCCGTCACCGGGAAAAACCTATTTATGGCTTCCAGGCCCATCCAGAGGTATCAGGAGGAGACGGTCTGCAAATGGTTAAGAATTTTCTTCGCATGTGCGGGGCAATTTAACTTCTCCATGAGGCTCGGCTTATCATGAAAGTTGCGATCATTTACAACAAGGATCTCACCGGCGTCCTTAACAAGTTCGGTATGCAGAATAAGGAATTTTATTCCGAAAAAAATGTTCAAAGAGTCGCAAACTGTCTCGAGCGCGGCGGACACAATACCCGCGTCATTGACGGCAATATGTACGTTATCGAGCGTCTGCAGAATTTCATGCCCAAAGCCATTGGTGGCGACCAGATGGGTATGGTCTTCAACATGGCCTACGGTATTCAGGGTGAAAGCCGTTATACTCACTTGCCCTCCCTGCTTGAGATGTTGGGCATTCCCTACGTCGGATCGACCCCGTCGGGTCATGCCATCGCTTTGGACAAGGTGATGACCAAGGTTGTGTGGCAGAACAGCGGCCTGCCGACCCCTGACTTCTGGGTGTTCAACACGCCGGATGACGACCTCTCTAAGGTGCGCTACCCAGTTATCGTGAAACCCAAAATGGAAAGCGTCTCGTTCGGCTTGAAGGTTGTCCACAAAGAAGAAGACCTGCGGGAAGCAATCAACTTCATCGTCACCGAATTCCAGCAGCAGGCCCTGGTCGAACAATTTATTCCCGGTCGCGAATTTGCGGTAGGATTGTTGGGAAATTCTCCGATTGAGGCGTTTCCGGTTCTGGAGTTCGATCTGGAGGGTGATCCCAATGCCATTCAGACGGAGGAGGACAAGAAAAAAAGGCCCAAGGAGAAAGTCTGCCCGGCAAACCTGGAACCCGAACTGGCCGAGAAAATGATCGAATTCAGCAAACAGGCCTTCCGCGCTCTTGAACTGAGGGACTTTGCCCGCGTCGATATCCGTATGGACGCGGCGAATAATATCTACCTGCTGGAGGTCAATTCCATGGCCAGTCTCGGCCGCACTGGCTCATACGTGCATGCCGCCGGGATCGCAGGCTATGACTTTTGCGCCCTGGTCAACAGGATGCTTGATGTCGCGTCCGTCAGATATTTTTCTGGGAGCTTGCTGGCCCAGTTGCCTGAGGAGAAAGAGAAGCGGTTGCCCCTCAAAAGCCGTTTGAGAACATATTTGCGGGGCCGCCAGCAATCGACTGAAACCGTTCTGGAAAAACTGGTCAATATCGATACCCATGTGAGAAATATTGAGGGCGTCAACAAGTGCTCGGATTTGATCAAAACACAACTTGCGCCATTGAATTTCACGAGTGAGATCTACCCTGAGCTTGAGATAGGGAATCTCATGTTTCTGCGTAATACAAGCAGCGAAGCATTGGATTATCTCATCCTGATGGCGATTGATGACTCGGTGAAAATGTCTAATCATGAAAATTTCCAGGCCACCGAGCACCGGCTGTACGGTACTAGTATCTGGGAGAACAAAGGTGGTGTAGTAACCTGTATTTCTGCCTTCCAGGCCCTGCGGTTTGCGAGACTGCTTCGCAAACTGAGAATTGGTGTGCTGATTGTCACCGATTCGACGATTGCCGGTAAATTTTCCCGCAATATCATCGCCCAGAAATCGGCAGACGCCAAGCGAGTAATCAGCTTACACGGAGGCAATACTGAAGGCAGCATTATTACTTCAAGATCGGGATCTGCCTCCTACACCTATAATCTGAAACTCACAGACTCGAGTCGTTCTGAAAATGTCGCCGTTGCTTCAGCACATTTCTTCAAGACCATCTCAGCCATAGTCGATCTCGCGAAGAATGACAGAGAAAATGTAATTGCTCCCTTTGCCACTGACTTTCAGTCAAATATCTTCAAGATGGTAGCCTACGGCACGGCAAAAATTAGTGTTCGATTCAATACGATTGCAGACTTTGAGCGAATTGACCAACGCATCAGGAAGACCACTACGCTCACGAGAAGATTGACCCATACCCTCCAGTCGCAACTTGATGGTGGTTTGACAAGGCAACCTTTACCATCGAGTGAAGCAAGCATGGAACTGTATGAGTCTTTAGACCGCATCGCAAAAAGAATAGACAGCAGTATAGTCCCCGAGCATCGTTGGAGCTCATCCGACATCTGCAATATCCCGGCAGACGTGCCAAAACTCGATGGATTCGGTCCCATGGGCGGATTCGACAAACAAAAGTCTGAGTTCATAATTCGGCACAGTCTTGTGGACCGCGCGCTTCTGCTCGCCTTATTACTCCAAAGCCAGTAGCTAAGCCATTCAGTAGCAAATAGTTTTTGAGACCAAAACCATACTCAATGATTGTTGGGTGACACATGATCTCATCTCCCCTAAAATCAGTGGATTTGTGTATTTTTCTTCGAGATGATCTCGAGCCTCAATGAACACAATGGTGAACGGCTGTGACAATAGATATTAATAAACCATGGGATAGTCTTCGGGAGCTTATTGAAAGACGAAGTGTCAAGGAGCTCCTGGTTTTCTTTGACTCATTATCCCCGCAGGATACAGCCCTGGTCCTTTCCAGACTGGATGAGGATGAAAGGACCAATTTATTGACGATCATAAGCCCTGAAGATGCTGCCGATCTTATAGAGGACGTGTCGGACGAGCAGGCGGCTCTTATTATCGGGGAGCTTACTCCTGTGGAAGCAGGGAGAATCGTTGATGAAATGTCCAGCGAACAGATGGTCGATGTGCTTGGCAAGCTGGATACTGATGAGGCTGAGGAAATACTGCAGTCGATGCCCCAGGAGTCAGCCGAACCTGCCAGGACTGCGTTAAATTATCCTAAAGACACGGCAGGATATTTAATGATCCCTGATTTCCTGTCTTATGAACAGGGGACGAGCATCGCTGAGGTCAATAAAGATCTGCAGGCTAACCAAGAAATCTATCGAACCTACAATATTCAATATATTTATGTGGTCGATTCAAAATCTAAACTCGTCGGGGTGATGCGGATTCATGATCTGTTGTTCTCCGCAGGAACGTCATTGCTTCAAGAGATCATGATACAAAATCCATTCCGGGTAAGCGGCGATGCTCTTCTGGACGACGTATCTGAATCATTTAGCCAGCATAACCTTCTCGCTCTTCCGGTGGTTGACCGGGATAACGTTCTTCTTGGTATTGTTCTGCCCCTGGCAGTCGAAGAAGCGAAGCGAGAACGAACAGTAAAACACTTCTTATGGTTGTCAGGTATCGTTGGCGGTGAGGAATTTCGCTCCATGCCCCTCTTGAAGCGCTCCAGCCGCAGACTCAGCTGGTTGTCCCTCAATATCGTCCTCAATATCATTGCCGCCAGCGTCATCGCCATGTATCAGGATACCCTCGCTGCGGCCATTACCCTGGCAGTATTTCTGCCTATGGTCAGCGACATGAGCGGCTGTTCCGGAAACCAGGCAGTGGCCGTCAGCCTGCGCGAGCTCTCCCTGGGATTGCTGCGTCCGGGAGAAATACTCAGGGTTGCGTTCAAGGAATCGACCCTCGGTCTGATCAACGGAGTTCTTCTTGGAATCCTGCTTGGTTTCGTCGCCTTCCTGTGGAAGGGTAACATTTTCCTTTCCCTGGTAATTGGTACTGCCCTGGCCGGCAACACGCTGGTTGCCGTCACTGTTGGCGGGATCCTCCC
>JABDQA010000061.1 GCA_013042475.1 Desulfofustis sp. | reverse complement strand
CAACGGTGGAAGCTGGTCGGGGCAGGTCAGCACATATTTGGCGAGTATCACTCGAACCGCATCATTGAGCGCTGCACCTTCTCGCGCGTTGATGCCCGTGCTTGAAACCGAGTAGGTCCGGTTATAGAGAGGAATTATCAGCTCCTCGCCGTCTGCTTCGACACCGAGCAAATCGGCCCGGGCCAGATAATCTATGGTACCTAATTCGGCAAGATAATGACGATACGTCTCTTCGAAAACAGCTGATTTTTCCATGAGAATCTCGCTTTATTGGTGGATCGCCTGCACCTTGGCTCAGCTAATCGACACCAGCTGTAGCAGAAAAAACGGCCGATCAGGATGGTAATCTACCATCTCGATCGGCCGTAGGGAAGGAGGCCGCTGTGGGAATCGTCTGTCGGTATACTTACTCGTTGGCTGCCAGTGAACGTCGATCCGACATATCCATAAGGACACGTTCTCTGGCCTTGTCGATCCCCAATTCACTGCGTTTTTTATCGATATGGGCGATCATCAATCGTGCCATCTCATGCGGAGTATCGGCAAATCCCCACTTACCAAAGCCTTTGTCCTCCAGACCATCGAACAATAAATCCTTGAAGCTGGTCTGCTGGGTAATTGGGAAGGTATGGCCAAAGACCGTATAAACGCCGCTGGCCACGAAGTATTGTCCGATGGCGATGGCTTTTTCACTCATCCATTCCGGGGCACAACCGGCTACCGGCAGGTCGGCAATCGACTCTCCCAGCCCACCTGTTTTGACCATCTCCGAAACCGCCATCAAAATTCTGCTGTTGTCGACGCAGGCGCCCAACCCCAAAATTGGCGGGATTCCCACCGTTTCACAAACCTCAGCAAGCCCCGGTCCTGCCAGTGCTGAAGCGCCGGGGGTGGTGAGTCCGGCTTTCGCCAGGGCCATCTGCGAACAACCGGTCTGGACGACCAGTACATCATTTTTGATCAGCTCTTTGACCAATTCGACATGCGAGAAGTCCTGCTTGGAACGTGGATTGGTGCAGCCCACCACTCCGGCTACACCCCTGATCCTGCCGTTGATGATATTGTCATTGAGTGGCTCGTAGCCGCCCCTGAATGAGCCGCCGAGCATATACTTGATGTATTCATGTGAAAAGCCATGAACCCCCTTGGCGGTGCGGGCGGGAATCTCAAGCTCCTTGCCGCGGTTCTTATAACGCATAATCGCTTTGATAATGATCTGATCGGTGCACTTCATCGGATCATGTTCGTCGAGCTCGATGTGCAGCGCCCCCTCGATCTTGGCGCGGTAGTTGGTCGTCACGAAAACGGTATCGTAACAATCGGCCACCTTGTGCAGATCCTGCTTGATACATTGCACATCGACCGTCATGGCATCAACGGCCCCGGTGACCAATGCGGCCTCGGTCGAGGAGAAATTGCCTGCATGAGGTATCCCATGCCGCGACAACACATCAAGACCCGAGCAGCACATGCCGACCAGGTTGATTGCTTTGGCCCCCGCTTCCCGAGCCATTTCTTTTATGGATGGAGCCGCGGCTGAAATGATCATGGCTTCGAGCAGAATCGGCTCGTGGCCGTGGACGATGATGTTCACCTGGTCTTCTTTGAGCACCCCCATATCCACCGTGACCTCAACTGGGACAGGTGTGCCGAACAGAATATCGGAGATGTCGGTCGACACCATCGAACCGCCCCAGCCGTCAGCAAGTGCGGTACGGGAAATCTGTTTGGTTATGTTCTCGTAGTCCTGATCAACACCCATGGCTGAACGATGCATCATCTCCATGATTTCACGCATCGCCCCCCGGGGCACGATTCCTTCCTTCCGCCAAGTTTCAAGCGTCTTTTCGGGAACCCTCTTAACCAGAGGAATCTCACCTTCGACCTGGGTGTAGGTTTTTTCCAGCTCCCTGTAGACATCAACAGCAACGTCCTTGACCGCTCTGCCCTCGGTTTCAATATCAAGGGATTCAGCCACCTCGAAAAGCTTCAACTGATCTTTTATTTCAAAATCGGTAACGGTGCCTTCGATGACCCCCCGGAAGAGATCGAGCATGGCCATACCATGATCGGTATGCGCGGCGGTACCGGCTGCAACCATACGGCCAAAATTCCTGGCGGCAATGGTGTCGATGTTCGCACCGCACACTCCCACATGCTTGTAAGGGTCGCTGGGACTGATCCGGCACGGTCCCATGGAACAGTGTTTACAACAGGCCGAGCTTGCGCCGATGGGACAAGGTTTTACTGCTTCAGCCCGATCAAAGAAGAGTTCTACCCCGTCTTTTCTAGCTTTGGTTATCATCTGCTGGGTGGATTCACAGGTGGTAATATCTTCGGGTCTAATTATCTGCTTTGGCTTGGCCATAACTCCTCCGTGGGGTGGGTTTGATTGCTGCGGTTTCCTTCTTCGATAATGGCAGGAGAACACATAGGAATGATTCTCATCATGTCAATGTATCACCACAATGTGGCTATGTCAAGCATGTATCACCCTCGTCGATCACTAAAAAAGATCTTAACTACGGGCAAATAGAAAAGGTGGGAAAGCGGGGTGTGGGCCATCAAATTACTGGTAAACAGAGAATTCCTAACCAAAGAGACATTCGTGCGAGCATCAGAAAAAACGGCAATCTAACCAGCCGTTGCCGCAATTGGATCTCTACCCATGAGGGTAGTGCAGGTACGGATACGAAATCTTCAATAATAAAATGTGAAGCCCGTAATCCCTTAAAGTTCTGGGAGGATTTGGAGTCATCAGGAACCGGTGTGCTCAATTAACTCCATTTAGATGGCCAGATGTTTGAGATGAGCTTCTATCAGCTCCAATTCAGTTTCGTTGGGAGGACGTTTCTGAATCCGATAAAAGAACAACTCCTTGAGTTTCGACTTTCTGCTGTAGACGATCACCTCGTATTTCTTCTCCAAGGAAGGATTGATTTCCACCCAGAGGGTGCGTTCCAGATCGATGGAATAATCTTCACAGACATGTCTGGCAAATTTTTCCGGATGAGCTGATATCGAATGCCCTTTGCCGGTTTCCGAATAGAGACAGAGGTGTTGTTTAAAGGAGGTGACCTTACCGTCATCCTTCCCGATTGCGTAGATATAAAGGTGGTAATTCCCGGGAAACCAGGAAATTGGATCTCGTCCGCCGCGTTTTTTTCCATCCCAGCTGTAGATTCCGTTAAATAGTTCCATGGCCGTCTTTTTGACTCCTCTACGAGCACATACGGCCTATACCATATGCCATATGGTAAAAAATGTCTTCCCGCAGTCATAGATAAATATTACCAATGACTAGTGCTGCCGGGGGTGAGATGATTTTTCCACCTCCTGGTTATGAAATATGGTAGGGTAGCTGAATCACTTTAACTCATTCAGAGGACCCAAGACGATGGTTGAAGCAACTACCAGTGTTGATCGCTTTCTCAATGGATATGGGTGTTCCCAGGCCATCCTGACCCAATTCTGTGAGCAGTTCGACATGGATCAATATACCGCTTTGAGAATTTCCTCGGCGTTTCCTGCCGGTATGCAGATGGCGGGAATCTGTGGTGCGGTGACTGGGGCATATATGGTGCTCGGTCTCAATTTTGCTGATCAGGAAAGCTGTCACTCGGCAGGCCGCACGCAGGTATACGAAGCCGTTGCTGAATTCTCCCGACGATTCAGGGAGCACCATACTACACTGGATTGTAAAGAACTGCTTGGCTGCAACATCATGACGTCGGAAGGAAAAGCCACCGCCGATCAACAGAATCTTTTCAAGTCCGTGTGTCCGAAATTCGTAGAAGATGCCGCGCGCATTCTTGAGGAGATGATGGCATCCCCTGGCAAGCCCGATAGGACTCTGGAGGTGAAATCATGAATCTCTATTCGATGCTGCAAAAGAGGGATCGGGACGGAACTCCTGTCAGGGTGGGTGTAATCGGTGCTGGTAAATTCAGCTCAATGTTTCTCTGCCAGGCCCAGTTCACCCCCGGGCTGCACATCGTGGGTATCGCTGAACTCTCAGCCCAGCGGGCCTTTGAGGCTCTGGAGACAACCGGCTGGGGGCATGACT
>JABDQA010000058.1 GCA_013042475.1 Desulfofustis sp. | reverse complement strand
GCGATCCGCGCCCTCAGGAAAGTCGGACCTGACGAACCGGCGAAATATAATTACAATTTCAAGCATATGACCACGGTGGGCGAGCCCATCGAACCGGAAGTCTGGCGCTGGTATCACAGCGCCGTCGGACGCGGCCAGGCGGTTATCGTCGACACTTACTGGCAGACGGAGACAGGCGGTTTTCTCTGTTCGACAGTACCGGGTCTCGAGCCGATGAAGCCGGGCAGCGCCGGTCGCGGAGTTCCAGGAATTCACCCGATCGTGTTCGATGAGGAAGGCGAGGAACTGCCAGCCGGCACAGGAAAGGCCGGAAATATCTGTATCCAGAACCCATGGCCGGGCTGTTTCATGACCATCTGGGGTGATCGCGATCGCTTTGTTAAAACCTATTTCAGCATGTACAACAAAAATCCGAACAGTACTGACTGGCGCGACTGGCCCTACCTGACCGGAGATGCCGCTGTGGTTGCGGCGGACGGCTATGTCCGAATTCTCGGTAGGATCGATGACGTCATTAACGTCTCGGGTCACCGACTCGGTACCAAGGAGATCGAGTCTGCCGCGCTTACCGTCCCCGAAGTTGCAGAAGCGGCGGTGGTTCCCGTGGCGCACGAGATCAAAGGCAAGGAGCCGGAGCTCTACGTTTCCCTTAAGCCTGGCATCGAGCCATCAGCGGAACTGCAGCAGAAAGTTGCCGATGCCATTGTCTTTGAGATCGGCAAGATCGCCAAATGCAAGAACGTCTGGATTGTGCCGGATATGCCCAAGACCCGCTCAGGCAAGATTATGCGCAGGGTCCTCGGGGCTATCTCCAACAAAGGCGATGTGGGCAATGTCATGACCCTGGCCAACCCGGAAATCGTCGAAGAAATCCAGAATATGGTAGCCAAGTAACCACACTTTCACGGCCACATACAAAAGGCGGAGCACCGGGTATTCCCGGTACTCCGCCTTCTATTTTGAACGCTATGGTGTGGCCCCCGTTCGGGACCTGCTCACTTCTGCTTAGAAGCAGAACCCCTGCATCGGCACGCCGGCAATGGCGAAGGCCTGCTGCACCCCTTTGGGGAACAGGCTGTAAAAATGCCTCAGAGAACCCTTGTCAGGACCATATTTCTTGGCCAGATTAGCCGCAATGACCCGAGGATTGGGATGCGTCTTACGTTTTGTGTACGTGTTTCTGATGAACTCGATCGCATCGAGATGCTCCTGCGCGAGTTCCACTCCAACCCTGTCGGCCAGCCAATCCCTAATTTCACTGTCCCAGGCTTCGACGTTTACCAGGTAGTCCTTTTCGGTCAACAGATATCTTTTGTCTTTAAGTCGAACATGATAGGCCATATCCTCACCTCCCACTTTCACGTTGTTCTCCTTTCGGCCATCAACTCCTGCTTTGATGCCCGATCAGTGGAACCTGGTTTACGACCCCCGACTGTCGCATGGCTCACACTGCGTTCCTTCATAGATATTATACCATGAAAAATTACCCTAAGTAACTAAATTTGCGCCTTAATACTACATTGTAGTAGCTCCTTAGAGCCACGAATCATGGCATAGCAAAATCATCCACACAGCGATCTATCAGGAGAGCATTCTGATGATGTCTGAGATATCGGTTCGGCGGCCGTAGGTGCCCAGGTTTCTGAGCTCTGCCTGAAAGGAGGGGTCGGGGGGCAGGCCAAGGATCAAGTCTGTGATCGTGGTCACCATGTGCAGTTGAGCAATAACCTGTTCTTCGCTTTCATGGGGAATCGGATAACGCTGCATCATCAGGTATTCCATCGAGTATTGCTCTCTTTTCTGCTCGAATTCTTTGATTTCTTTTAGTTTTTTTATCAAATGCCGGCGACGGCCAAGCAGGTAATCATCGATTGTTTCATGTTCCTGCATCTGGGCAAGAAGCGTCACCATCAGAGTGAAAAGATCGATTATTTGATTTACATGAGCACGGCTTTTTTCAATGAACCGGCAGAGAAAGTCTTTTTCTTTCTCGGTGTACATGTACCCCCGGCAGCGAAGTACCAGTCGGCAGGCAATCACCGTCTCCGACGGAAAGAACCTCTCTAACGTTTCGACCAGTTTGGTATCGAGGGCCCTGTCAAAGTAGAATTTACCAACAAAGTAATCGATATCGTCTTTTTCGACCGGCAGGCTGAACCTGGTTACCCCGGGAATCAGCAGATGAAACGCCTTAATTTTTCTGTTGAGGCTATGCATCAATGTTTCTAGTTCGCCGGAGCTGCAGGCTGGTGAAGCAGGTAGCAAAGGCTCGAGGGACGTCCGCATCTGCATATCGGGGGTGAGAATCAGTGCCAGCAGCTCATCACGCTCCTCAAGTTGAGGATCCCGCAATGCTGATTCGATTTCATTGGATCTCAACCCACAGGTCGACTCGGCATAGAAAAGCACATCGGCAGAGATTACGATTCCTTGCTCAACCAGCCGCAGCAGCTCATGCTCAAGTGAAATAACAGGTACCATTGTGTAGCCCATGGAAAATCTTCAGCAAAAGTAGGGTGCATATCAGTAATAGAGTTTCCGTCAAACTTGACAATATACCCGACTCAAATAGAATGATCTCTTGTAAATGCCCGTCTCAAGCCATCAGGGTAGCCCTTGAGTATATCGATCAAGTTGGGTGGTGACGGAATTGAAATACTTACCCGGCTTGAAGCGCTATGAGAGGTTGAATTAAAAGATTTAGTACGAGTAAGCTGAAAGCTTAATCAACGTAGTGGGCGCATATGACTGATCCCAACGAAACCAGGTTGGTTCCCAATTGCCTTCCTGTATTGATCGGCAGCCTGCCCCTGACTGACCATGGGGAAGCCGTCGATTTGATTTTTACGGCTACACCGGAGATACCTCTATGGCCCCAGCTCCCCAGGAACAACAGAGAAGGTATGGTGCGGCAGTTCGTAAGCGGCTTCCCCGGCCTCATAGATCAGGGTTCACATTATTTCGTTGATAGATCTCAGGCAGGTTTCATTCAAGAGATGACTGCTTTCCACGAGCATGTGATCGAATGCCAGAATCTGCCTGAGCTGCCCGATAATTCTCTTTTTAGACTGGCAAGCGATACCGCCAGGGGGTTTCAGGTCTTCAAAGAAAAGCTCCTGAAATCCGGCCTCCAGCCCCTGACGGTAAAAGGACAGGTCACCGGTCCAGTCACTGCAGGTATGGGTATCAAAGATGAGCGGGGAGCCGCGCTGGTCTATGATGATAATCTTTGGGATATGCTGGTCAAATTGCTGGCCGGCAAAGCCCGCTGGCAGGTTGAGCAGCTTCGTCAGTTCAGCGACTATGCCGCCCCCATTATCTTCATCGACGAGCCCGGTATAGTAAGTTTCGGCTCCACTGCTTTTGCGGGCATCTCACGGGAACTGGTCGTCGATGGCGTGAGTGAGCTCATCGTTTCGATCAAAGAAGCGGGAGGCTTGAGCGGGATTCACATCTGTGCCAATGGGGACTGGGAACCGGCCCTTAAATCAGCCACTGATATCATCAGCTTTGATGCCTACTCATTCTTTGACAACTTCGTCCTCTACCGGGAGCAGCTTATTTCCTATTTACGCAGAGGTGGCGTGCTGGCCTGGGGGATTGTACCGACCTCTCCGCCGGACACGGTCGAAAACGAACGATTGGATACCCTCTATGAACGCTGGCTCATGCAATTGGAAATCCTCTGTTCATTCGGATTTTCCGAAAGAGAGATCCTCCACCAGACACTAATTGCACCGGCCTGTGGCACCGGTTCACTAACTCCGGAACTGGCTTTGAAAGTTCTCACGATGACGAGCAATCTTGCAGTCTTCATCAAGAAGGAGTTCTCACTCTGAGCCACCCCGCATTTCCAGGCCCGAGTCTGTGAAGAGTTCAGCAACAGCCCGTTGCAAGCCGTTACAGTCAGGCAGCATCCGGGCGTCTTCGGGAAGTTCAACATCGCCCTGGATCCCCAGAAAATGCAGCCCGGTCTCACGAGCGGCATAATAATCTGTCAGTGCATCACCCACAAACACACATGAGTGAGAATGCAATTGGTAGTCAGACAGCAGAGCTCGAATATGGGCCGGCTTTTGGATTGGTGAGCCGAGGATCTCGTCGAAATAGTGGGTCATGCCCCGGGCCTCCACTACCTGCTTCAATTCGTTTTCTGGTGTTCCCGAGATCAAAAAGATCCTGCAACAACCCTGCATCTCAACGAGAAATTCCTGAGCCCCTTTGATCCAGGGCGCATTGATCACTCGATCGACAACCAGCTCTGAATATTTTCGGCCCCAGTTGGCCAGTTCAATCTCGGAAAGCGGGGTTCCAACAAAATGGGTGTGAGCGTATTGGATCTTGTCAATTCGACTGATTCCTCCGTTGAGCCGATGATGCTCGAGGACCTGGGCCAGTATCTCGGAGCCGTAAGGATCGAACAATGTTCTGAATGCTTCGGTTTTGACACTTACGCTATCCACCAATACGCCATCAAAATCGAAAAACCAGTTCACCTTTTCAGATCCACTCATATTTTCCAATCTCTCACAATATCGTTCCTATCAAAAGACCAAGCGATGTCTGATGTTCTTGGGCAGGTGGGCGGCGAGTGCGGCTGCAAAAAAGGCCGCGACCACCGTCGCCGTCTCAGGCAGATAACCGTGGAAGGCTATACCGAGAAGAACTACTTTGAAAATGGTCGCCAGTCCCGCGACTTCTCGATACAGCTGCCGGTGGCGCATTGTTTCAGTGCCGACCAATGCCACGCCGGATATTACGGCAAGCCACAAGTAGAAAGCCGGTGGTCCAACGATTTCGTCCAGTAGAAAAGAACTCAGATAGACCGCGCCGCCAATCTGATGCATCGCCCTTATGACCACCGAAACGAGCACCACCCAATAGGGCCGCGGACCTACCGGTCCCAATTTCAGTTCCGCATCAACTTTTTCTGAACTCATAGGTGTATATATCGAATCAAAGTTTTTTTCGAAACTAAATAGAGATCTCGGTAGAAGTCGATAATTAATTTACTCTCACAGGAAGACTGAACTCATTCTTGACAGACTTACCTAACCTACAAATCCCCCTCAAGAATAATCGGGAATGTTTTGCTTTAAAAAACCGGGATTGATAGTTGGTATTGCCACCGGTTCGTTACATTTCCTGTAAAATATCCCTTTAGACCAAAGGGGCTTAGTGAGTCAGTACACTAAATCTATTGACGTTGCCGGTGGAATGATCAAAACAGACTGCCCTCGCTGCGGTAATACTGCCTATATAGAAGTGATACAGAATTCCAGGCGCAGAATTTACCGGTGCAGATGTGCTAAATCAACCACCTACAATATCAACTATCGCAAAGACCGTCGCGAAGTCACCTGTGGGCCAGCTCGGGTTATAATGAAAAATGCCTCGGAACAGGATATCTACAACCATCCAGAAGGTTTTTCGAGGGCAATATTCTGGATATAGCAAAGACTTTAGAATGTCTAATTGAGATGGACAGCTTTTCCATCAACTACTGGTGTCCGGCCGTTTTTTGACTATTTCCGCTGTACCGAGACATTTCGGATAGTTAGAACAACTCCAGAATCGTTTGTCTCTTCCTTCACCGTCTGTCACCGTTCTGATCAACATTTCTGCAGCACATAACGGGCAGAGTGGTGATTGATCCTGCCTGTCTTCAAACCCTGCCGTGGAAGAATTTTTTTTCACCAGGCGCCTCAATTTAAGCCCGTCTATCAGCGAAATATTTTTATCTTCAGCAAACTGGATAGCTTTGTAACTGAATTCTCCTGTCGTAATCACATAAACCCCGTGAGCTTTAACTGCCTGCATAACGGTGTATTGTTCCCTTACCTTGGGAACATCAACACGATGTTCGCGCCAGTGACGATACTGAGCCACAAACGATTTTGAATTCTTGCTCAGCATCAGGTCAACCGCGTCTCCCAGTTCGGAAGGTGTCGATTCAATCGTAAAGCCGTTGCGGAGGAAGAATTGTGTCAACAGTCGATGGAATTCATCTTTCGACATGGCCCGAAACGGATCCACTTTGATCAAAGAAACATGCTGATTGTGTGCAGATCGAGATGGTCTTGTCCGGTGTGCTGACCGGCGCCTCTCATCATCCCCTCGTCCCAGAAACAGGGAGGCCAGCAGCAGCAGGCCCGGCACAATATATTGCCCCCAGTGAGCGGCCTGGAGACCGATCCGGGCTATGCCCTCGACATCGGTGAACAGCTTGGTCACCTGGTGCAGTCCGAGATAGCTGCCAACCGCGAGCACCACATACAGCCATTTAGGCAGGAGCCTCAACAAATGTTCACCATATCATGCGGGTGACGAAAAGATCATCCGTGGCTAGAAAGAGAAAGAGCAAGGTCCTGTTGATCAGTGGTTCACGTTCAAAAGCCCGGTTCAGTTCAAACACATTGGGGTAGCTTTTTCCAGACGTTGCCCCCTTCTTTCCATTCAATTTCAAAGACTTCTCACCAGTTTCGCTATTTTTTCCCAGTATAAGACAAATCGGCCTTTTTGAGAATGCTAAACCTGACCGCTTCATCACCTCGAACAGCATAACACCCTACTTCTTTTCCGATTCCACAAAGACAGACACAAGGACTATCGATCACCTATCCGCACTTTCTTTATTGTGCAATTTCAGGCGGTCACTTTCGCTTTGACGATCTCCCGCAGCTGGCTTTTGAATTTGCGCCGGCGGTACCGGGTGCATTCGTCGCTGTACAATCGCGCACTGAGCTTTTTGAATCCTGAGGATAATTGTGCGACCGACATATTTCGAGGGTAAAAATTGATATCAAAAAGCGTGCATTTTTGCCATGCCCTGTTATCAATTATCCTATTTTCAGCCTTCATTCGACGATACAATGGTGTTCCAGGAAATGCTGTCTGAATAGTAATCTGCACCTCGTGCAGACCTGATTCAATGACGAATTCGTAAACCTGATCAAATACGGCTGGATCGTGCTCGTCAAGACCAAGTATAAAACAGCCGTTCACACTGATTCCAAACGATTGTATTGTCGTTATGGCTTCCTTGTATGCATATGCCTGACGTGCCTTCCAGTTGCGCCTTATCTCAAGACCGTCCAAGGCGGCTTGCGATACCGACTCAAAGCCGATTAATACTTGGGCGCAGCCGCTCTCTCGAAGCATTCGCAGAAGTTCAGCATCCCTGGAAATTGACAGATCTGTTTCGGTGAACCAGCGGATCTTTCGTTTTTTCAGCTCAGGAAGCAGCTTTTTCCAGTACTGTTTATTGACAAAACTGTTGTCATCAGCGAGCTCGATAAAAGGATGCGACCATAACGTTTTAATTTTATCGATTTCGGCCAGAACTTTTTCGGCCGGTTTCTGCTTATAACGGTTGGTGAGCAGAATCGAACTGGCACAAAATTCGCAGCGGTGTGCACATCCTCTGCTGGTCTGGACCGTGAGCCTGTTGTATTTATCGATATCGAGCAGTTCAAAAGCGGGCATTGGTGCCTCTGCAAGGTCAAATTCACCGGCCTTGTCACCATAAACGGGTTGTAATTTTCCCTTTTCCAGATCTGTTAAGACATTGAACCAGCTCAACTCTCCCTCACCAATTATCACCGCATCGCAGTGTTTTTTTGCTTCCATAGGGAGCGAGCTTACGTGGAGGCCGCCCATTACCACCGGAACATTTTTTCTCCTGACCATATCGGCCAATTGATAGGCCTCGTAAATCTGAGCGCTGTAGCTTGATATTGCAATAAGATCAAATGTCCAGAGTTGCTCCTGCATATTCAATCCAGAATCGAGATCAGCCATTTCAAAGTAGTGGAGATCGTGTTCAGGTGGTGTCATACCCGCCAGCGTCAATAACCCCAGACTGGGTAGCGAGGCAATGACTTTGCTGCGTTCGACAAACCCTGGCAGGGTCAGTCCCATTTGCAGGAGTTCATCATCACATGCCCGTATTCCACTCAGTGCGACAAATCCTATTTTCATAACGGCAATCCTCCTTGAAGAATTATCAGTGTTCCAATCATCAGGCACAACACCGGGATAAAGAACAGATGTCTGAAAGGCTTCTTGTAGGCAGAAAGAAAACAGACCAGCGGCATGGCTATAGCCCCGCAGATCAGCAGGGCCGAGGCCATAGAAGAGGCGACTATTCTCTCTGAAACTGCAAGTCCCACCCCATAGGCTAGATTGATGAAGGCGATGCCGAAAAAAGAGATATGGCCTAGGCGAGCCATTCGTCTCGGCCACGAAGAATATCCTCCAAGCCAGCCATCACGATGAAAAAACAATCCCAATCCCCCACCAGCGAGAAATCCCAAAAAAATCCCGATCCAGGCCGCATATAGGTGAACTGTCTGCATATCATCCTCCCGTCAACCCATCTTTAATGTTTTCTTCGTCGGTAGAGCCGGTGCAAAAACTCAATGGTCGACCAGTGTCACTAGGCTCTGATGTGACATTCGCAAAGTGTATGCCATTCCGGTAAATCTATCGATATGAGTCATAAATTAAATTACTTAACTAAATATTGCTGACTCAGAATAAAGAAAGGCTTGGTTTTTTGATTGACATTTTATGCCGGCATGTCCGACAATTATTGCATGACACCTATCTTATCATTGAAGCAGAACGAACGGGAATACTTCAGGATCCTGACCGAATTTGCCTTCCGCAATCCTTTTGAGAAAAAATCACTGGTTCTTGCCTATCGGTTAGCAGAGGGCGAATTTCCAGCAGGTGAACAACTACGTAGCCAAGTATTTGGTAAAATCAGCCAGAAAATAGCGCAGGTAACTGATCACGGAAGGTACAACTGGAAAGATTTCTCAGGTGAGGACAGGAACCTTGTTCGCAACGCCCTGCTCCATGATTCATACGACCGCTGTTACTCGCAATTCGATGATCTGATTCTGAAACAGATTACCAAGGAACAGTCGGGTCCAACCGTTCCCTTCGCCGGGGAAACACTTAGAATGCTGCGCCAGAGAGGCTTCAGCGAAGAAGATTCTCGACGTTATTTCAGCTTTTTTTATCAGCTCCGCCGAGCCCGGTACTTTATCAACGATGGCCTGATCGGCCAGTCCAAATCGATGGAAACTCTGCGCTCCCATTTGTGGCGCAGCCTGTTTACCTCTTTCCCCACCCTTTATGAAAAAGTTCTGTGGAATCGCATGGAAGACTTTTCGACGTTTCTGGTAGGCGAAACAGGTACGGGAAAAGGGACCGCTGCAGCAGCAATCGGCCGCTCAGGCTTTATCCCCTTCGAGGAGAAGGACAACTGCTTTGCAGAGAGTTTTACCAGTAATTTCATTGAGATAAATCTCTCTCAATTCCCTGAATCGCTGATCGAATCTGAGTTGTTCGGGCACCGCAAGGGAGCCTTCACCGGGGCGGTTGAGAATCACCGGGGCATTTTTGCCCGCTGCAGCCCTCATGGCTCGATCTTCCTGGATGAGATTGGTGATGTCTCCATCCCCATTCAGATCAAACTTCTCAAAGTCCTTGAGGAACGAAGTTTTTCAGCGGTCGGAGGACATGATAAACTCCATTTCAACGGCAGGATTGTCACCGCCACCAATAAATCACTGAAGGACCTCAATCAGGAGAGGACATTCAGGGAAGATTTCTATTATCGTCTCTGTTCCAATGTCATAAGAGTTCCGACACTGCGTCAACAACTTTATGAAGACAGCTCGAGCCTTGAGGCGCTGCTTACCCATACCATCCAGAGCATCGCAGGCCAACCGGTGCCGGAGCTGTTGGAGACGGTCCTTGTCACACTTGAGCAGGAGGTGGGGCCCGATTACCACTGGCCCGGCAATGTCCGCGAGCTTGAGCAGGCTGTGCGTTCGATCTTATTGACCATGCATTACCGACCCGGTGCCGGCGATGCAGCACACCTCACCGAAGCCCTTTACCACGCCATCGAACAGGACAAATTGAGCGCCCGGGAACTTGTCTCCTCTTACTGCACGATTCTTTACGAAAAATATGGTACCTTCGAAAAAGTCGCCCGCATTACCAAATTGGATCCTCGCACCGTAAAAAAACATTGCAGCGCTTCTCCTTCAAATAAGAATCTCGAGTCTGATAGAGCCGGGTAGCCAAAATGTTACCGTGATTGGAACGAGTGTAATGGATCCAATACCCATTATGAACCGAAATCATTGTTTCAGTAAAAAGATAACTCCCTCGCATAAAATGTAGAACAGACCTGCATTTTATGTCCCTCCCTGGTCTTTTGTTTGTATGACTGGTTTAAATCAAAATGCATAAACTACATCAATTCAGTTGGTTAAGAAAATCAGATTGGCTGGCACAATTCTTGTTAGTGAGATTGTAAAGCCATCATGTACGGAACTCGCTCACTCGCTCTCAAGGTGAAGAACGATGCAGAGTATGGTACTTCGAATCCTATCGCACATTATCACTTTCCCCCATGCGCCTCTACAATTGATGGAGCAGATCTGCGTCATTGCCACCCCCATCGTTTGTTCTGTAACAGAGCCGCAGAGTAGAAGACGTGTGGCTGGTTACCATCTTTCAACATTTTTCTCTGAATTGATATGTCTTTATACACCTGCCTCAGCACGATAGCCGCCACTACTGCCTATCAAACTTTAACAGCCCATTACGGTTCGCGGTCTGTTTCTTTATATGCAATTTCAAAACTGAAAAGAATGATGCCGCGGTGCATCTCTTTTGGCACTGAGATGCTGACTAAAAACAAATCACCTCAGGAGGTTGAAAATGAAAACTTTTACACGCTCAACTCTAATCGTTTTTTCTCTGGCTTTAATGCTGGGCGGCTGCTATGTCCTCCCCATGGATCGCTACGGTAATCCGATCTACCCGACCCCCCCACCCAGTTATGGTGAGAAAATTCCGCCCCCGGGCCCGACGAAGCAATCCGGCCCGATAACCATTTCCGCCCGGCTTTATCCCGATAGCGATCTTGCCGCCGAGACTGGTGTGGTCAACGGTACGGTTACCAACATGCTGACCGGGAAAGGCCGGTTCAATCTGAGCTACAAAGGCCAAACATACACGGGCGAGGCAACACGGGTGTCAAATGATTCCCGTCGCGGGGTGGCCAGTGCCTTCAGTCCAGCCGGCGGTTACATGAGTTGCGAATACCAGATGAACACACCACGGCAAGGGGCGGGCACCTGCATATTCGACAATGGTGCCAAGTACAAACTGCACCTGGGGGATTAAGGCAGAATCACTGCACGCTGCTTATCTTCTCTTCAGCGACAGGGTCATGGTGAACTTGGCGACAGGCTCATCGCCGAACCTGGTGGGTACCGTTGCGGTTACGTTTACCATCATCTCCTGACGATCTTCGGAACGGGATGCACGATCCACCAGCGCGCTGATTTCCCGGCCCTGTTCGCAGATGAAGAAGGTATCACCTTCCGCCCTTTTCAAAAAATCAGCCTGAAAATCCTTGAACACCAGCGCAATCCGTTCTGGTCGCTTTTCTATATATTTCATGGCCAGCAAACCACCAGCACAATCCGCCCCTACGCACAGAGCGCCGAAATAGATCGAATTATGGTGATTTCTATTACGTCGTCGGAAAGGAATCTTCACCACAATTTTCTCCTCGTCAACTGCTACCACGGATGGCTTTTCATAGAAAATTAGCGGGATCTTCATCAATCCGAAGATCCGTATCATGAGAGTGGTTCTCGACCTTTGGGAGAGGAATTTATTCAGTAAACCCCTGGAAAATTGCGGTTTCAAGGCACAAATGATCGCAGATAGGTACGAAACGCCTCGAGCCCTCCAGCCATATTTCTCCGCCCATAACCTATGCGGAACCTGTTGCCGGGGGTGTTGAGCAATTCAGAATGAAAAATCCTGGGAGGCAAAAGAAGCACCCCTGATTCTGCCACGAGATCCTCACAGAATTGATCAGCACTGCCGCTTCCCAGGTATTTGGGAAAAGCCACGCACCCTCCCCCGGGGCGATACCAATCGAAAAGATCTGTAAATTCCCCAAAGAATTCCTCCAGCAGCTTCAGATTGGATCTGAGAAGGCTGCGATTTCGCTCAAGAATCGTCCCTCTTGCCCGCAATGCTATTATAGCCAACCGTTCACTTGGGGCGGAGTTGCAGATGGTCAGATAATGTTTGTAACTCTCCATCTTTGTCAGGAGCCGTTTATCCTTTGAGGCAATCCAGCCGATTCTCAACCCTGGCAGTCCGTAAGCTTTGGACATCACATTGAGTGATAGAGCCTTTTCATAGAGATCAACTGCCTGGGGAAGACGGGTCGACGGATCGCCCTCGACCAGCCGGTACACCTCATCACTGAAAAGATACAGCCCATGTTCTCTGCACAGGTCGATCAGCGCATCGAATCTATCATGATCGAGGACCGCGCCGGTCGGATTGTTTGGAAAGTTGATCGATACCAGTTTCGTATGAGATCTGATCTCCCTTTTTACCCTGTCTATGTCAAGAGACCAGTTATCGTTCTCATCCAGTGGTACTCCTGAAACGCTGCAGATCGTCGAGGGAACGGTCTCGGCTGCCTGGTAGTTGGGCACCGCGACAATGACATGGTCGTCTTGGTCAAGCAGAACCCGCATCGCGGTATATAAGCCTTCCTCGGCTCCGGCGAAACACAGCACCTCGTCGGGATTGATGGTGTCGTAGGTCCCAGCAATTTCCTCCAGAAGCTCTGGATGCCCGAAAGTCTCAGTGTAGCCAAGCCATTGGCCGTTGAACTCCTGCCTGTCTTTATCAGAGGCCAGTTCAAGTAATTCAGAGATCGACATGCTCTCTATGTCTGAGGCAGTCAAATTATATTTTGCGGTAAACTCCCACACAGAGAAATATCGCTCCAGTTCAAAGTCTCTCATTGGTTCATGTTAATGTATTTTGTCGCGGTTCACATGCCTTCGAAGATTTCTTTCCAACTTAATCTATCCATACTTCTTCTTTGTAACGGATCGATGAGGAATTTTTAAACCGGTATTCATCATTTATTTGACATTTTACTTTGCTGCACATATGATCAGATAATAACCCTGACATATGGAGCGGGTTATATGTTCTGGCTTCCCCAGCCGCTGTACACTGCAAAGCCGTTGATCTTCCTGCTGGCTGCGCTTTCCCTGATGCTTATAACCAAAAACGTAATCGTGACATTGTTTGCGATATGTCTGACTGGTTATGCATTATGGATCTTTTTCGTGCGCTTTACGTGGAAAGACACCGGTCTGGTTGAGTAACCGGCACAGCGGACCAACAGAATCAGTTTTCAAAACTGCCGTCCAGATGGCAGCCGGGGGACTATTCACTCTAGTTTGTGCCCCATTTCCTTCAATGATATAAAACCTCTCATGGTGCTTCATATGCTCATTAAGCATGAATCTGTGTGCATCACTGCAAAAGATCAAACAAGAGGAAGAAAGCCTCTCTCTTGATTCATCCAGAAGTTTACAGAGCGGCCATTAAGTACTACAATGTGGTTAGGTGGAGAGCAGGTGTAATGATGGAGGATTTAACCATGGATTCCACAACTTCTAAGCAAGAGTATCGAGTCAAAGGTTGCGATGAGGAAGGATATCTCACCGACCCGAATCTCTGGAATGAAACAATAGCCAGGCAAATCGCTGAGGAAGAGGGTATTTCACAGCTCAACGAAGAACAGTTCGAGATAATCAAGGCGTTGCGCACGCACTATCTCGTCCACGCATCGTTTCCGATTTTGGCAAGTATATGCAGAAAAGCTGGAAGTCGCACGAGGGACTGCGTATATCGGGCCTTTTTAAATCCCATGAAAGCTTGGAAAATCGCCGGGCTGCCGAAGCCCCCGAATGTCTTTTTCAATACCTTTGACGG
>JABDQA010000049.1 GCA_013042475.1 Desulfofustis sp. | reverse complement strand
GGAAGCAGAGAGTTTACCAACTTTTAGAAAGTATCACCGAGTTGGAGTCGGAAAAGGCGGTTAATCGAATTATCGGCAAAATCCAATCCTTCATAAAAGCAGAAAGTTTGGACGATGATATTACCGTCGTCGTGCTGAAAACCGGCTAGTTCCCCACAGATTTGAGCAGAGCCCAAATTTGTCTAGTGAGCAATTAAGACAAGTGCTTTTTGAAAAACGCAATTGTCCGCTCCCAGGCAATTTTTGCCTGCTCCTCGTTGTAGCGCGGAGTTGAGTCGTTGTGGAAGCCATGACGCGTTCCCTCGTAAGTATACATGACAAACCCTTTGTTGTGCGAGTCCAAGGCTTTTCGATACTCTTCTTGTGAGGCGTTGATGCGTTTATCGTCTTCGGCATAGTGGATCATCAGCGGGGCCTGGATTGTGGCAACATCTTCTGGGTTCGGTGCACTGCAGTAAAAGGGAACACCACCATTCAGATCAGCCCCCATAACAACCGCAAACTTGTTGACTACACCTCCGCCGTAGCAGAAACCAGTTGCCCCCAACTTGCCGTTGGAAAGTTCATGCGCTTTCAGATATCTGGCACTGTTCAGCAGATCGGTGAACAATTTGTCACGGTCTAATGATTTTTGCATGACCTTGCCGTCGTCATCGTTTCCGGGGTAGCCACCGATCGGCGCCAGTCCATCCGGGGCAAGAGCAAGGAATCCCTCGACGGCCATCCGGCGGGCGACATCTTCGATATAAGGATTCAGGCCCCTGTTTTCGTGAATAACAATGACGGCGGGCAATGGACCGTCTCCGGCAGGTTGCACCAGATAGCCACGCATGGTTCCAGAGGTGCCGCCTGGCGAATCGTATTCGACATAGGTGGGTTTGATGCGCTACACGCTGAGAGCGGGCAATATGGAAAGTGCTGGAAGAGTCTTAAAACTGACTGCCTGAACTAAATGCAGTTTTGACAGAACCTTTATTATTTACACCACTTCACTATCAGCTCTTCAGTTTCTTCTGGAATGATCTCGAGCAGTACTGCGATATCGAGAATGGTAAAACGACTCCGCATCTGGCTGGCATGGCTGACCACGGATACAAAGAAATCCTGGGTGACGGGGGCTTTATTAAAACGCAGATCTGAATATCGATGCACCGCACCGGCGTGCCGCAGACATTCTTTCAGTTGTCGGGCCGGAATCAAATGAGGTTTGATGGCAGACTTACATGCTTCCCAGTTGCCGGGTTGATTGAGAATCTCGACGGCCCGGGACATTTTCGGAAGTTTCGCCTCATACTCCTTTGCTACTGCCGGAGTCAGGGCTCCCCAGAATGTCTCATCCACTTGTGAGGGTGGGAGACTGAACCGAGGCTGGTCGATGGTCAGGATTCTCTCGTATAAAGCGGCCATTAAAATAGAGCTTACGCCGACCTGCCGGCCATGAAGATCGTGGGAGCAGCTTTTACGTGTAGCGAGCATGTCAAGCGTATGCGAGACCAGGTGTTCGCCTCCCGAGGCAGGCGATGAGGTTCCTGTAATGGTCATGGCGATGCTCGAATAGAACAAAGCTGTGAACAATGCCTTGAAAGCATCCGAATCCCGGTTTCTGATCTTGTCTGGATTTTTCAAATAGACTGGTTCGAGATCTTTAAGAAGATCGATGGAAAACTGGCAAAAATAATCCTCAAACAAAAAGTGATTCAATCTCCAATCAGCACTGCTGACCGGTTTTGCCAGCACATCGCCGAGCCCAGCGGCGGACAGCTCATAGGGCGCGTTGAGTAAGATATCGGGTGTGGCAATCACTGCTTTTGGGGGAGCGGCATGAAAGAGCACTTTGAGACCATCAATGGTGGCCGCGACGTTGGCTGAAGCGTAGCCGTTCATGGACGCGGCTGTCGCCACAACGATATAGGGTTTATGCTGGAGAAACGCCACCCACTTCACCAGATCATTAATCACGCCGCTGCCCAGCGCCAGAAGAAAATCGCTGTCGGCGGTTCGGTTGAGCAGAAGGTCCCTGGTGGTGTCATCGACCGTCGGCGATTCGCCGTCATGATCGGGGACAATAAAGCAGCTGCATTTGGCGCCGCCGTTTTTGCACAGGTCCGCTATTTCCCTGCCTGCGACACCATAGGTTCTGCTGTCTGCAATTATCAGACAGCTACTGGCAGGGCTGTAAGTATCGATTAACCCAGTGATAGAGCCAAAGGCGTCCTCGGCATAGAAGAATTTCTCGGTGGGAACCGTGTGCGTTTTCCCACACCTGCATTCAAAGGAGGATCCCAATAATTCTTTTAATTCCATTCTTTTTTTTGCGGTCTCCTACCAGATAAACCCTTTGGCTATCATTGTTGGAAAACTATTCACGGTTTGGCATAGTGCGGATAGCTGATGAAAATCCCCGGGAATTGTCGATAATTCCCGCCAATGAACACCGGTTCCCACGAGCAGACAATCCAACCCGCACCGGTTCGCTCCAGCTATATCAGTTTTCATACTGTCTCCGATCACCAGGATGCGGCGAGGAGCGACGCCAGACAATTTGTCGAGACTCAAATTGTAAATATCTTCATAAGGCTTTCCAAAATATATAACCCGGCCCCCCAGTTTTTCATAGTAGACCGCCAGGGCACCAGGCCCTATACCCAGCACGCCATTTCGGTTTACCGTAACGTCCGGGTTGGCGCACACCATGGTAAGTCCATTTTGGGCGAAGTAGCGCAGTCTATCTTCGTATATCCCTGTAGTTGAGGGATTGCCTTCGACTCCTATGGTCAGTATAAATTCTGCGGCGGACAGCTCATCTGTTTTAGTGATTCCGAGCCCTCTAGTGAGGCCATATCTCTCTGAGCCGAACAGATAGTAGCATGTACCTAGATTTTGCAATCTGCTGTCACGGTTGCCACTGAAAGCATGGTGGGCGAGTTCTCCCGAGGTAATCAAATGCGAATAGAGCTCCGGCATAACACCGAAGCCGCCGAGATCGCTGCTGACCATCTTGGCTCTGCGCCCGCTGTTGGAGAGGAGCAGGACTTTTTTTCCGCTGTCCCGCAGTTTGCCGAGACAATCAATCACCCCGTCATAGGCGGTTGAGCCGTTATGCAGGACTCCCCAGATATCGGTGATAAAGGCATCATAGCGATCTTGTAGAACCGATATTCCCGCTATGAATTTCATCATTCAAAAGCAGCATTCAAGGGCGTAGCAAACACCTAGGTGATCCTGGCCCTGGCTTTGATTGACAGGTACTCGCTGAGGACCACCACACCGAAGATAGAAACCAGAATAACCGACACTTCGTGCCAGGCGAAAAGGTTTATTGAAGAGTAGAGTATGATACCGATTCCACCAGCCCCAACGAACCCGAGCACGGTTGATTCCCGTATATTGATATCCCATCGATAGATGATTGTTCCAAGAATGACGGGCATAACCTGGGGGAGTACCCCTATCAGAAGAATCTGTAATTTTGAAGCACCAGTCGCCTCGATGGCTTCGACCGCCCCGACATCGATTTCTTCTATGGCCTCGGCAATGAGCTTTCCCACAAAGCCGATTGATCGGGCGGCCACTGAGAAAATTCCAGCAACGGGTCCTGGACCAAAAATAGCGACGAACAGAAGTCCCCAGACCACGGTATTGACTGACCTCGAAGTAACTAGAATTAGTCGGCCAAGAAACCAGGTAGTCTTATTAAAGGTGGTATTTCTAGCCGACAGGATTGCCACGGGAAAGGCCAGAAAAATAGTGAAAACGGTCCCCAGGGTGGCGATATGCAGAGTCTCGACTAAGGGCGGAATAATATCGATAAAAAAGGGCCAATAGGGTGGTATCATTCGGGTAAATAAATCTGCGGCCTGGACATGTGCGTCGAGGAAATAGAACCAGGGTATGTCGAGGTTGCTTACTGACCAGACGGCCATGAAAACGATGCCGGCATACCAGAGATAGCGAATGAGCGTCTCTTTCGGAGTAAAGCGCTTCCAGATCTGAGGGAATTTCTCGTGTAAATCAGCCTGGCTCATCGCAGTTTCGCCCGTATCCAGTTGCTAAAAAATTCCCCCAGAAACACCAGCGACACGATGGTCATCAAGATGGCCAGGCTAAAGCCGTAGTCGTAGCGCGAAAAGCTGGCGGCCAAGGTTTGCCCGATTCCACCGGCGCCGACAATGCCGACCACGGTAGAGTGCCTGATGTTGGCGTCAAGTCGATAGATCGAAACGCCAATATAGCGCGGCAGAATATGGGGCTGGACTGCATAAAGAAGCAGCTTGGGAAAGCTGGCTCCGGTTGCCTTGATTGCCTCCAGTTTCCCCGGCCTCATGTTTTCGATATCTTCTGCTATCATCTTACCGATGAAACTGAAACTGGCCACGATTAAGGTCAAAACGCCAGCCAGGGGACCAAACCCAAATATTTTCACAAAGAAAATGGCCACGATAACTTCATGAAAGGTTCTGCTAATCCCCAAAAAGGCCCGTCCAGCGTAATAGACTGGTTTGGGAACAAGATTATTGGCAGCACAAAGCCCCACCGGTATGGCGATGATCATGCCGAAGAAACTGGCTGCCAGTGCCATCTGGACGCTTTCAAGCACTCCGCGCACCAGGATCTCCCAACGGCTGAAATTGGGTGGAAACATCCTTTGGAAAATATCGACGGCCCTGGGAATTCCCTTTAGTGTTCTCTGCCAATCGACCTCCAGGGTCAGGTAGGAGAGAAGAAAATAGCCCAGCACCGCAATGATAACAGCATAGCGCACGGATGGATTGGTGAAGAAACGGGGTGGCTGCCAGGTGGTTGGATAACTCATCCGGCTGAAGACTCCTTATCTATTCTGGAAAGAAGATTGTCGTTGTCTCCATTGGGATCGTGCGCATCTCTTTTGATGGTGGCGCTCCAATCCTCTTCGCCGTAAATCTCTGTCAGCACCTGGTCCGAAACCTCTTCGGCGGTGCCGTCAAAGGCAACTCTACCGCCGGCAAGCCCGATGATTCGATCGGCAAACGATCTCGCCAGCTCAACATCGTGGATATTGATCAGCGCAGGGGTGCCGCGCTCCTCCGCCAATTCTACGATAAGCCTCATTATCTGCCGGGAAGTTTTGGGGTCCAAACTTGCTGTCGGTTCATCAACCAGCAACAGTTTCGGGCGTTGCATCAGGGCCCGGGCAATACCTACGCGCTGTCTTTGTCCTCCGGAAAGGGCATCGGCTCTGGAGTTGCAATTATCCATCAAACCGACCCGGTCAAGCAGCTCGTAGGCGGCTGAAACGTCTTCAGGACTGTACTTTCTGCGATAGGCCGTCCAGAAGCTGACATAGCCAAGACGTCCCGAGAGCACATTCTCCATCACCGTCAGCCGATCAACCAGATTGTATTCCTGGAAAATCATACCCATCTGCCGCCGGGCTTTGCGGAGGCCTGATTTTCCCAGGGTGGTGATTTCTTGGTCATTGAGTTTCACACTCCCGGTTGTTGGTTCGATCAACCGGTTTATACATCGTATCAAGGTAGATTTACCGGCTCCAGAAGAACCGATGATCATAACTACCTGGGGCTTCAACATCTCCAGGTTGATTTCTTCCAGGGCGGTAACTCCACCCGAGTATGTCTTTGATAGACCCTCGATGATAAACATAATCTACCAAGTAATGGCGGCCATTTAATTAATGGCTGCTCGGAATTGAATCAGAACAAAATAAAAAAAACAACCTGCCATCCTTGGGGTACGCTGGATTTATAAAAGCTCCCCCTGTATTTCAAAGCCTTTCAGGATGGCAGGTAGAGTTTTGAGTTGTGGTGAAGAATTCCTTGTTCTACTTTTTCACTTTCATCTGGTTCAAGGCTTCCTGGCTGTAAACCGTCTTGTTCTCTTTCTGGATTATCCGAATAGGATTCCATTCCTTTTCAAAGGTAATCGCACAGAACTTGTCAGCCTGCTTGCCAAACTCCTGTTCCAGACCGCTGCCTTTCCAGTCAAAGGTCAAGAAGGCCTCTTTGATCTGCTCCTGGAGTTCCGGCTTCAGGTTGTAGGCAAAACCGTAAGAGGTTGTGGGAAATGGGTCTGATTCCCAGATTATCTTGAGATCATCCTTGTTCACCACGCCTTTGGTGACCATTCGATCAAGTACGCTCGAGGCGATTGGTGCGGCCTCGTAGTCACCGTTGGCCACACCCATGATCGAGTTGTCATGCTTGCCCGAATAGTTTACCTCGTAATCGACATCAGGGGTTACTCCCATGTTCTTGAACAAGGCTCTGGGGGCCTGGTTGCCGGAGTTGGAAGAGGGGGTCACATGGGCCACTTTTCTGTCTTTCAGATCCTTCACTTCATTGATATCACTGTCTTTCTGGGTGATAAGCTGAAGCTTGTAACCGAAGGTGCCGTCGCCTTTACACATAATCGACATGGGCACGTAACCCGCAAGATTGACACCAAAAACGGTAGGCCCTGTGGAAATCCCCGCCACGTGCAGGCGTCCTGATCGCATGGCCTCCACCTGAGCGGCATAGGATTCCGCCCCATACCATTTTACTTTCTTTCCCGTCTTCTCGGCGAGATACTCCATGAATTCTGTAAATACATTTTCATACACAGTTGGATCTTCAACCGGTGTGTAGGAGAACACCAGGGTTGAAGGGTCCAGCCATTCGGATGAGTCTTTGGGCGTGTCTGCGACGAGATCCCCGTTCTCATCACAAAACTGGACATCAAGGTCTCCACGATTGCTGCACTCAGCCGCCCACGATGTCAACGAGTAGAGCAAGACCAGACTCAACACTACCACGATGGATGATGCCGCTCTAAAGAAATACTTTCCCATTACGAACCTCCTCCTGTTGAATTCAATTACCTGAAGACCCAATGGTGCTATGCCATTGGATTGACTTAATTAATGAGGCCGCCGCACCTCAACTTCCAAAGTAGCAACCGTGCATCACTAAAGAAAACCCCACAGACTTATTTTCCACAAGAAACCTATCTCATTTATGGAGGCATTTCCATATAATTCCTTATCATTTTCTCATTGTTACGAAACAAAAATGCCATTTCTTAATGATCAGAAATCGGTTTGAGGAGAGGCGAAAAAAATGAGGTCGAGAAATGTTCTCGATGTTTATGCAAACGTTCGCGTCATCCACGGATATCACAGCAATTCCTTATTTACCTCAATTACGCGTGATTCTTGGAATTGAAAGGCTTTATCCAGACCAGCAGTTGCGGCAGGAGCGTCAGGGAGGCAATAAGCGCGATGAGCATCGCCAGGCCGGTGAACAGGCCGAAATAGATCGTCGGCCAGAAATTGGACAGTATCAGGATCGAAAAACCTACGATAATGATCATCGAGGTGTAGTACATTGCATAGCCGACCGAGTTGTGGGCGCGGTGAAGCGAATCGTAATAATCGCCGTCTCTTTCGATCTCTTCTCGGAAACGGTGGATGTAGTGGATCGTGTTGTCCACCGCAATACCGATGCTGATCGCCGCTATGGTGATGGTCATCATATCCAGAGGAATATCGAGCCAGCCCATCACCCCGAGTACGGCTCCCGCTGACAACAGATTTGGAAACAGGGCAATTAGAGCAATCTTCAGCGACCGGAACAGAAACAGGAACATGATCAGCAGGGCCAGAGCCACCACACCCAAGGTCATGATCTGAGACGCAAACAGGCTCTGGAGCATATTGTTATAGAGCACCATCGCCCCGGAAAGAGTGACCTTGCTTTCCTCGAGTTCGAGCTGCTGTACAAGATCGTGTTTGATTTCTTCGAGCAGGAGATTTCTCTGCAGGCCCTCCAGCGAGTCGATAATTCTCACCGTAAAGCGGGCCTCGTTTTTTTCGAAGGAGACATACGGGGACAGCAGCAGCTCTTCATATTCTTCAGGCAGTTTTGAATAGAGAAGCGCCATATCGATACTGTCCAGCGATTTTCCGTTATTGAGCTGTCTGCCTATTTTTAGAAGGGTACCCAGCGACAGCACTTTACCGATCTCCGGCCTTGTTTCCAGGTAATCGTGTACTTTTTCGATTATTTCCAGGCGATGGTCCATAAACCAGTATTTCCCTGGATCATCATCTGACGCCCCATCAATCGAGTTGATGAAAAAATCTTCTTCTATCGGAAACTCCTCGAATTCTTCGTCTTCACCTTTCTCCTCCTCGAAGGTTTCAAACTGGATAATGACATCCAGAGGAGTGGTGCCGCCGAGCTTCTGATCGATGATCTTCATACCCTGGTAGATCTCGGTAGACTGTTTGAAATAGTCGATGAAGCTGTTTTCCACCCGTAATTTGGACACGCCCATTATCGTCACAACGGTGAATAGGGCGGTCACGATGAGAATGACGGTACCGTAGGTTTCGGTGAGGCGACCCAGAAATGCGGTTAATGAAAAGTTGATGAGTCTACCCTGCGAAGGTGGCGCGGGCTTTTTCAAGAGCATTGCGGCCGCGGGGAACAGCACAAAGGTCAGGGCCAGCGATATCAGAATGCCGATGCTCATCATCCAGCCAAAGTGTATGACCGGCTTGATGTTGCTGAGCATCAGAGAGGTGAACCCGGCAATGGTGGTGAGCACCGCGAACAGGCAGGGGATGAATTTGGATTGGATGGTCTTGCTCAGCAGGGTGCGGTGATCAACTTCAGGGAGGAGCAGTTGATATTCCCTAAAACGAACGATCAGGTGGACCGAAATGGCCAGGGTTATAATCAGTTGCAGAGATATGAAATTGGACGAAATTACGGTAACATCCCAGCCAAAGGTGCCCAACACCCCCAGCATTGCGATTACCGACAGGAAACAGCAGAGCATCGGCAGGATAACCCAACGTTTGCTCCTGAAAAACAGACCGAGCATCAGGACCAGCATCAGAAACACACCGAGGCCGAATATTCTAAGATCATTCTTGATATAGGTGATCATATCATCGGCGATCATGCTGACACCGCCGAGATAAAGCTGTCCGCTGTCACGGTGCGCAGCCATGATGGCCCTTACGGCCTCGATGTTTTCATGCTGCTGCTTATTCAACGAGATCTGCTGTGTCCGAATTTCATCAACTAAACGGGCATACTCCTCGTACTCTGACGGAGAAAGCGCTCCGTCCAGTTTTTTATTCAGCAATGCATTTCTGGCGGAAGTAAGTTCGCTGTATGTGGGATCGATTTTGAGGTTAACGATAATAGCCGTGGTTATTGCGTCACGGCTCACCAGGAGGTCCCCATAAAAGGGGCTCCCAGACAATTCTTTTTTCGCCAGTTTTTTGTCCACCCTGGACGATTCGAGATATGGAATTTCTTTTTTTAATAGCTCTTTGAATGATATCGGCGGGCTTTCCAACAGCGGAACATCCAAGATGGTGAGCACCGACTCCACTGATTCGAGCTGGCTCAAGGAATCACGCAGCTTCGTGACGGTGGCAAGATTGGCCGAGTCCAGCAGGTCGCCTGATTTCGGGGTGAAGGCAATCAGTAAAAAGTCCTGGATTCCGTAACGCGCGTATACCTCACGGGCATAACGCAAATCCAGGTCGTTTTCCAGTAGCAGGGTTTCGGTCGAGGCGTCAATCCGGAAGTTCCTGCTCTGGTAAATAAGCAGGCCAATGACCAGAGAGAGAATTGCGATGGTCAGAATAGGCCGGCCTAAAACCCAGCCCGTATACCAGTGAGTGAATCGTCCTTCCTTATCGTCCATAGAATCCTGAGGTTTATAATGTTTCTGCTACGTTGCCTGAACAGAGATAATCTGGTTTGGCTTTTCACCTGAAACAATATGCCAGACCATATATACCACACCCCGTATTTCTTCGGTAAGTAAACCGAACAAAACTTAACTAGACTTAAAATTACTTGGGTAAGATGGGTGTGCTCATCTGAAACTAATTCATAAAATCCTGGACAAGTTGACACCGGGCGCAGCATAATGCGGTAGTTTTTATTGACTGCTTCACGATCTCCAAACCGATTCCAACAAAGAACTGGTAAGGAGCAGATACAGGCTCGGCGTTAAGCGATAATTTTCATTAATAATATTTGATTAATTGAATAAGAGGGAAACATGGAAGACAAGCTGACTCAATTGAAAAAGATGACCGTGGTAGTGGCGGATACCGGTGACATTGACTCGATCAGGCAATACCAGCCGGA